>NZ_JBSFRG010000005.1:0-260878 GCF_053589115.1 Rhodococcus sp. NPDC003383
CATCACGGCTGGTCTCCCCCAGCCACCGGAGGACTCCCACCTCCGTATCGCCGTCTTCGGTCGCGACTGTCGCTGACACGATTTCTCCTTCCAACGACCGCACTCGCGGCGCCAGGTTGGCCTTGGTGTTGGTGACGATGAGGCGCCCGGAATCGCTGTCCTGCGCGATCGAAAGGACCGACCTTGCTACCTGCGACCACGCGATCGAGCCGAGGATCAGCTTGCCCGTATCCGCGCCGTCTCGCTTGCCGAAGTGGCAGAGGCCGAAGACCACGCACCCCTGTCGAGCAGCGAGCTGGGCGAGAGGTTCCAAGTATTGCCGGACGGCCCGGTCGTCCCTACCGGACAACTCCGAGGCCATCGATGAGGTTGCTGCGTCGAGAACCACGAACGCGACGTGCTCCGCCGCGATGATCCGTTCGAGCGCGAGATTGTCGAGCGGGAGAACGAGTGTGCCGGCATCGGTATGCGCGGTCTCCACGTCCACGAACAGGACGCGGGCCATATCGGCGCCCGCTGCCTTGAGACGCGGTGCGACCGTGAACTCCCGCGAGTCCTCGGAGTGGACGTACAGGACGTTTCGAGGTGTCCCGTACAGCTCGCCTTCGAGGGTGCCGCGGGTAATCTGCGCGCACAGAGCAGCGGCGATCGTCGACTTGCCGAGACCCTCCCTACCGGCAAGAAGCGTCAGCGAACCGGCAGGAATCCAGTCCTCCATCACCCAGCGCACGCGCTGAAGCTTCACGTCCGAGCCGCGGGTGACCTTCAGTCGCCGACCCGTCTTGCCTCCGAGGTCGATCGGCACGAACTCGTCGAGACCATGACCCGCCGTGATGTGATCTGCCGCGTCTTTGCCGGTCGCCGCCTGAACAATCGCCACGCCCGCAGCGATCGACTCAACGACCTCATACACCTGCAGAGCATGCTTGCGGCCGGGCTCGTCGTCGTCAGCGACGATCACCACGGTGTGGCCGGCCAGTGGGGACCAATCGAACAGGCCGGCCTTCCCAGCCCCCATCGCCGGGGACACCGCAGCGGCACCGACGGATTCCATTGCCAACACGTCTTTTTCACCCTCGACCACGTAGACCGGGTCGCCGGTTCGGTGGTCGTCGAGACGCTCAGCTCGGAACAGGTCGCGGCCCTTGGTGTTTCCGGATTGGCTGAATCGTTTACGTCCTCGGTCGTCGTAGCTGCGGAAGACAGTGCGGCCGTCCCGGTATGTGTAGGAAGTACCCGCAGGGTTGTCGAATAGGTCGGACAGGGTCAGACCCAATGCATCCAGAACGGCTGCCTTGTCGTCGGCGTGCGAGTTCATGAGCACCTGGCCCGCAATCTGCCGGAAGGTCACTGACCTGTCGGCGGCCGAGTGTCCGGGGGCCTGCGCTGCAGCGGTGTTATCGGGACCGTCTCGCCACACCAGGCCGTGTTCGTGCCAGCGATCCCGGAGTCGGTCGAGCGCGGTCATGGTGGAGCCGGACGATCTGCGATTCGTGTGCATATCCACGTCTTTCGGGCACCCCCGAAGAGCCGGCACCGATCGGATACCGGCCCCTCGGGGTGGTGGTCATTGAAGCTGCGGGCAGCCGACTTTCATCACTGGATCAGCCGCCGGCCGAGCTGGTTCAGCGAGTACATCGCAGGTACCGTCATGGTTGACCTGCCTTTCTGGTGATCGGTTCGGTTCGATGCGCCGTCGGCGGGACTCGGAGCTCCAACTCCCCCGTCGGCGGCGATGTTCGTGGCGTGGTCCTCAATGGGAGCCGCCGGCGAACTGCTCGTTCTCCCAGGCCACGCAATCGCTGAGCTTGTAACGCGCGTGCCGGCCGATTCGCGCGAACCGCGGACCTCTCCCCTGACTCGCCCACTGCGCGAGCGTCTTCGCGGGCACCTTCAGACGGTCGGCAACTTCCTGCCGGGTGAGCCACCTGTCGTCACTTGTCTGCATCTCAACTCCTCGTTGGGACTATTCGCGAACTGTCCCAATCAGAAGTAGCACGATGAGAATCAAGGAACAAGACCCTCTGTCGAGACTGTTCGCGATATGTCACACTGGGCGCCATGCCGAGCTTCACGACAACAAACGGTCCACTCCCCGAGAACTCCGGATGGTCCCTGTACGGCGGCCGCCTGTTCGCCCAGGTGCCTGCGCGAATCACCGCAACCTCGACCGACGACGACGTCGAGCCCGTCGAACACCACGTCGAGTTGGAGATCGACGTGGTCGACGGACGCCTCGCCTGCACCGAACTTCGCGCCGTCAGAACGGAGGACGGTCCGCCGATCACCTCGGACCATCTGCGCCGAATTCCGGTCGGCAGCTGGGTCGAGTTGGCCGCCGAGAAGCTTCGAGTCGTACAAGCCATCGAAGATGATCCGGATGGAAAGTCTTTTCGGTCAATCGATTTCGCCTGGCCGTCGGCGGATTTCGTCGACGATGGCCCGACCGAGGAAGCACTCGAATCAATTTCGCAGATCTTCGCGTTCTGCATGGCGACAGGACGAAAGCCGATTGCTGTGCTGACGCGCGAATACGGCCTCACCAAGCAGACGGCTTCCCGCTGGATCGCGACCGCGAAACGCCGCGGGATTCTCGTCGAGGAACATCGGAAGGTAGAAGGCGATGGCGCCGGGTAGGCCCCCGCTGCGTATCGGACAGCACGGCAAGATCACGCGCAAGGATCTCGGCCGTGGAGTCTGGCTCGCACGATGCAGGTTCCGTGACGACGACGGCGTCGTGCGCATCGTCGAGCGCCGCACCCCTCCCGGTCAACGCGACCAGTACGGCAAGCTCGCTGAGAACGAACTGCTCGAACACCTCGATTCACGACGTACGCCCAGTGAGGACGAGATAACCGGCGCGACGACGATCGCGATGCTGGTTCGGACCTACCTTGCGCGCCTCGAGGAGGAAGGCCGAGCAGCCTCGACGATCGACACCTACAAGTTCGCGGCAGGGAAGCTCGAAGGCAAGCTCGGTGGCGTCCGGGTGGGCGAAGCCACCGCTCGCCGCGTGGACACCGCGATTCGGGCGATGAGCAAGGCGCACGGGCCGACGATGGCCCGACAGGCCAAGACGATTCTGCGTGGCGCGCTGGGCCTCGCAGTCCTTGCGGGCGCACTCGACAGCAATCCTGTTCGAGACGTCTCCCCGATCAAGTCCAAGACGCCACCGTCCGGCGCTCGCGCACTCACCGCCGACGAGCTCCGCGCACTACTGGTCGCGCTCGGCGAATCCGTGTACTGCAAGGCGAATGATCTCGTCGACCCGATCACATTCCTCATCGCAACCGGCCTCCGTCGCTCGGAACTGCTCGCGCTTCGCTGGACAGACGTCGACGAAGAAGCCGGAACGGTCACGGTGACCGGCAAGGTGGTGCGCGCGAAGAGCGTCGGCCTGCAGCGCGTGGAGGCCGCGAAGACCGCCGCCGGGCTACGAACCATCCCACTGCCGATGTTCGCGATGGAGATGCTCGAGCGTCGCGCAGCTCAGCCGCAACGAGGATCGCTGGGGCTGATCTTCCCGTCGACAGCCGGCACATTGCGCGATCCGAACAACTTCGGCAAGCAGTGGCGGAAGGTCCGCGACGATCTCGGAGTCGAGGACACCACGACCCACAGCTTCCGGAAGTCCGTCGCCACCCTGATCGATGAGGAGGGCCTGTCGCCCCGTGTCGGAGCCGATCATCTCGGACATCGACACGTCTCCATGACCATGGATCGGTACATGTCGCGGGGCCGAACACACTCGGCGGTGGCCCAGTTGTTGGACCGCGTCGTGGCTGAAAAAGATGAATAAGCGATGGATCGGCCCATCGAAGTGGACCGAAACACCCTCTGACGTGGGGCGGGCGGGGCTCGAACCCGCGACCAATGGATTATGAGTCCACGGCTCTAACCGACTGAGCTACCGCCCCATCACGGCCGTCTCCGGCTGCGCGCCCAGAATGCTACCCGTCTTCGCGGGGAGGTTCGCACACCGGGTCACCGATGGCTCGCAACGAGATCCGCGGGCACTCCTCGCCACTTCAGAACCTCGGTCGGGAAATAAAGAATGATATTCTCGCCACTGAAATCATTGTTTCCAGCGATATTCCCGCAGACGAGAGGCGTGCGATGGAGGGATTGAAAGACAAGGTCGTCCTGGTGGCAGGCGCCGCGACCGGGCTGGGCGCCGACTCCGCCGCCCGACTGGCCCGGGAGGGCGCAAAGGTCGTCGTGGGCGACCTGGACGGCGCCGGGGCCGAGAAGACCGCCGCTGCCATCGGCGAGGCGGGCGGCGCCGCGACCGCAGTCCAGTTCGACATCTCTGTCGACGAGTCGGTGCGGGCGCTCGTCGACGCCGCGATCGACACCTACGGAAAGCTCGACGCGGTCCACATCAACGCGGGCGACATGGGCTCGGTGTCGAAGGACACCGACGTCGTCGACATCGACCTGGACATCTGGGATCGCATGATCGCCGTGAACCTGCGCGGCCACATGCTCGTCACCCGGCACACGGTTCCCCACCTGCTCGCGGCCGGTGGCGGCGCGATCGTCTACACGTCGTCGATCGCGTCGTTCACCGGCGATCCGCAGCGGCCCGCATACGCCGCGACCAAGGCCGGGATCAACGCCCTCACACGGCACGTCGCCTCGCGCTGGGGTCGCGAGGGCATCCGGGCGAACGCCGTCGCCCCGGGTCTGATCCTCACCGACGAGATCCGCACGGGCGCCGACCCCGACCTTCTGAAAGCCCTCATCGGCCGGTCCCGCAGCACTCGGGCCGGCGAAGCCCGCGACGTGTCGAGCATGGTCGCCTATCTGATGTCCGACGAGGGCTCGTGGATCAACGGGCAGATCGTCAACGTCGACGGCGGCACCGTTCTGCGCTGAGAGTCGCGCGAGCCCTGAAAAGAAAAAGACCCCCACCCGGATCGGGTGGGGGTCTTCTCTGCTCCCCCGGCTGGACTCGAACCAGCAACCGTTCGATTAACAGTCGAATGCTCTGCCAATTGAGCTACAGGGGATTGTCCTGCGGTGCTCCGCGGTTTTCCTCGGTGCGAGAAGAACTGTAGCGTTTCACCCTCCGCGGTACCAAATCGCCTGCATGTGGGCATGCGGCGCCCGATCGGGCAGGATGTACGCGACGCGCAGACACGGGTGGAAAGGACTCTCACATTGATCGGATTGTTGGTCGGGGTGGCGGCGGGATATGTGCTCGGAACACGAGCCGGCCGAGCCCGGTACGAACAGATCAGCAAGACCGCCAGGGCCGTGGCGGCGAGCCCCGTCACCAAGAAGGCCATCGAGGTGGGCCGTCAGAAGCTCGCCGACTCCATCAATCCGCAACCGAAGCTCGAACCGATGAAGCCGATCGACGAGCAGACCACGATCATGATTCCGCGTGATCAGCTGAAGCGATAGGAGCTCAGCCGGCCAGCCCCTCGCCGGTGGCGTCGCCGATGGCCTGGTCCAGCAGGCTACGGCGGTACTGCTCGAGCGCCACGAGATCGCCGAGCAGGGCGTGGAATTCGTCGGATTCGGTGGCCGGCGAGATGCGCTGCAACTTGGACTTGAGTTCGGCGACCTGCTCGCCCACCCAGACCTCCTGCAGCCGCGCGAGCACCCCACCGATGTAGCGCGGCATCCGCTCGTCGTCGGCGGGCAGCGGCTCGACGGCGAGCTCGCTGACCAGTGAATGCGCGACCGGGTCGGTCGCGGCCCGGCTCACGGCGTCGACCCATTCGGCGCCCCCGAGCCCGGCTCCGGTGCCCCCGGCGGCGGCGACGGCCTCACGCACGGCGGCGTAGGCGGGGTCGGTGAACGTCTCCCCCGGCAGTGAGTCGAACACGGTGCCGGCGATCCCCGGATACTGCAGCGCCGCCTTCAACGCGTCGCGTTGCGGCCACAGCGACGGGTCGTTCGGCCGCGGGCGACGCAGCACCGACGCCGGCGGCTCGGAAGTCGATGCCGCAGCCGCACGGGTCCTCGCCTCCGGCGCTCGACTACCGCGCCGCGCTTCCTCCTGCACGCGACGACGCACGGTCGGGATGTCGTCCCAGCCCACCCAGTGCGCGAGCTGCACCGAGTAGTTGTCGCGCAGCGAGCGGTCCTTGATGCGGGCGACGACCGGCACGCAGCGGCGAAGCGCCTCCACGCGACCTTCCGCGGTGTCGAGGTCGTGCTCGGCGAGAATCGACCTGACGACGAACTCGAACATCGGGGTGCGGCGGGCGACCAGATCCCGTACGGCCCCGTCGCCGCTGGCCTGGCGCAGTTCGCACGGGTCCATGCCCTTCGGCGCGATCGCCACGAACGTCTTGGCTGCGGTCTTCTGATCGCCCTCGAACGCCTTCATCGCCGCGGCCTGCCCGGCCGCGTCACCGTCGAAGGTGTAGATGATCTCGCCGCGGAAGTAGCTGTCGTCCATGAGCAGTCGCCGCAGCATCGACAGGTGTTCGTCGCCGAAGGCCGTACCACAGGACGCCACAGCGGTTTTCACACCGGCCAGGTGCATCGCCATCACGTCGGTGTAGCCCTCGACGATCACCGCCTGATGCGACTTGGCGATCTCACGTTTCGCGAGATCGAGACCGAAGAGCACCTGGGACTTCTTGTACAACACCGTTTCCGGGGTGTTGACGTACTTCGCGGCGAGGGTGTCGTCGTCGAACAGCCGCCGCGCGCCGAAGCCGATGACGTCGCCGGCGAGATTGCGGATGGGCCACAGCAGGCGGCGGTGGAAGCGGTCGATGGGACCGCGGCGGCCCTGCTTCGACAGCCCCGCCGCCTCGAGTTCGGCGAACTCGAAACCCTTCGACAGCAGGTGCTTGGTGAGCGCGTCCCACCCGGCGGGCGCGTAGCCGCAGCCGAACATCTGCGCGGCGGCAGCGTCGAAGTTGCGTTCGGTCAGGTAGTCGCGCGCTGCCTGCGCGTCCGGGGTGCGCAACTGTTCGGCGTAGAAGGCCTGTGCGGCAGCGTTCGCGGCGATCAGCCGGGCACGGGTACCGCGGTCGCGCTGGACGGACGGGCCACCGCCCTCGTAGTTGATGGTGTAGCCGACCCGTTCGGCGCACTGCTCGACCGCTTCGACGAAGCTGATGTGCTCGATCTTCTGCAGGAACGAGTAGACGTCGCCGCCCTCGCCGCAACCGAAGCAGTGGAAATGGCCGTGGTTGGGCCGGACGTGGAACGACGGGGACTTCTCGTCGTGGAACGGGCACAGGCCCTTCATCGAGTCGGCACCGCCGCGTTTGAGCGCGACATAGTCGCCGACGACGTCCTCGATGCGAATGCGGTCGCGGATGGCCGCGATGTCTCTGTCGGAAATTCGGCCGGCCACGGGACGAGTCTAAGCGCTCGCCGACCGCTACCCCCAGCCCGCCTGCGCGGCCAGACTGTCCTTGTCGATCCGCTCCAGCCGGGACTCGGTGCACGAGGCGATCTGGTCGACGACGACCCGCACGCGCGCCGCGTCGTCCTTCGCGTCCTCCCATGCCGGGACGAACAGCGGATCGAGACCGACGGGGGCGGTGCGCAGCAACCATTCGGCGACCCGGTGGATGCGTTCACGCTGGCGTTCCTGGCGCTTGCGGTGCGCCCCGTCGGACATGACGAACTGCAGTGCCATGGTCTTGAGCAGCGCGACCTCGGCGGCGACGAGCGGCGGCACCACGAGGTCCGCGGCGTAGCGGCTGACCGGTTCCCCGCCCGTGACCTCGCGGGTGCCGCTGATCGCGGCGGTGGCGTAGCGGCCGACGAGTTCGCTGGTGAGTCTCTTCAGCGCAACCGAACTGGCGAGAGTGCCGTCGTAGACGCCGACGCCGAGGATCACCGGCATCCGGGACAACCGCTCGGCGGCCTCGACCAATTCGTCCGGGACCAGGTCGGAGAACTCGCGCATGCCGACGTCGACGAGTCCCTGCACGGACGCCGGGTCGGACAGCACCCGCAGGTCGATGCGGCCGTCGATGACACCGTCCTCGACGTCGTGCACCGAATAGGCGACGTCGTCGGACCAGTCCATGATCTGCGCCTCGAGGCACTTCTTCCGGTCCGGTGCGCCCTTCCGGATCCACGCGAGGACCTCGGCGTCGTCGTCGTACGCACCGAACTTCGCGCCGGGCCGGGGGCGGGTCCACGGATACTTCAGGGTCGCGTCGAGGGTCGCGCGGGTGAGGTTCAGCCCGGCGCTGTGCCCGTCCGGGTACAGGATCTTCGGTTCCAGGCTGGTCAGGATGCGCAGGTTCTGCGCGTTCCCCTCGAAGCCGCCGCAGCTCGCCGCGACCTCGTCGAGGGCCCGTTCACCGTTGTGCCCGTACGGCGGGTGCCCGATGTCGTGGGCGAGACCGGCGAGATCGACCAGGTCGGGGTCGGCACCGAGTCCCTCCGCGATGCTCCGGCCGATCTGCGCGACCTCCATCGAGTGGGTCAGCCGTGTGCGCGGGGTGTCGCCGTCGCGGGGCCCGACGACCTGCGTCTTGTCTGCCAGCCGGCGCAGCGCGGCGCAGTGCTGGACACGCGCGCGGTCCCGCGCGAACGGGGTGCGTTCGGCGGCCGCGGCCTCCGCACCGGCGATTCCCGACCGTTTGGGGGCCTCGACGACGCGGCGCTCGAGTTCGTGTTCGGTGTAGCCCTGCATCCACCCTCCTCAGCTGCGCCGGAACTCACTGCGCGGCGGTGTAGGGAAAGTCCGCCGAGCCGTGCGTCAACTGGTACCAGACCAGGGCTCCGGTTTCCCGGGCGATGCCGTGGATCTGCGATTCGCGGGTGAACACCGCCGGTCCCGTCCGGGTCGGGGCGGTCCACGCCTCGAGCCCGGCGTCGCGCGCCATGGTGCGGGTCCGCAGCGAATGCCACGGATCGCTGACCAGCACCGCCGACGACATGCCCCGCTCGTGCATCTCCCGGCTGACCGCCTCGACGCTGAGCAGCGTGTCGGTGCCTTCCTCGACCGCGAGGATCGCCTCGCCCGGCACCCCGCGCGACATCAGATAGTTCTTGCCGGCCGCGGCCTCGGTGTAGAGGTCGCCTTCCTGCTTGCCGCCGACGGTCACGACCGTGTCGGACACCCCGTTCTCGTACAGCTGCACGGCCTGTTCGAGCCGGGCTTCGAACACCGACGACGGTGTCCCCGAGTACTGGGCGGCACCGAGGACGACGATCGCGTCGGCGTGGCTCCAGTCGTCGATCCGGGCGACCTGCCAGACCCGCACCGCGGTGCCGGCGACGACCGCGATCGCGGCAAGGATCACGCCGACCACGATCCGCCGGGTCCACCGTGCGAAACCCGCACCGACGCCGCGACGCTGCGAGGCGGGCGGCGGGTTCGGCCGGGATCGGCGGGCTGCGGTACTCACCCCACGATTCTGCCAGCGCCCGCGCCGGGTTCGGCCGACGACGCGCCACGCACGCGCACGCGCACCGCTCCCGCGACCGTTAGATTCGACGCCATGCCCGTGTACTCGTCCGCTGCCGCTGCGGCACCCACCCGACCGGTCCCCCGCCCGATCCTCGCGGCTGTGCCCGCTGTGCTGGCACTGCTGGTGCTGTTGTTGTGGCCCGGGGCGGCGTCCGCCGACACCCCGCTGCGCCTGCCCGGGCAGATCACCGACTCCTCCGGCGTGCTGGACGCGAACGCGAAGGCCGAGGTCCAGTCGGCACTGGACCGGTTGTACGGCGAGCACCAGGTGCAGTTGTGGGTCGCGTACGTACCGAGCTTCTCCGGGATGTCCGGCGCCGACTGGACCGAGGCCACGGCGAAGGCGAGCGGATTCGGGCCGAAGACGGCGCTGTTGGCCGTCGCCACCACCGACCGCGATTACAGCTTCTGGGTGTCGAACGACGTGACCGACGTCTCCGACGCGGAGGTCGAGTCGATCGCCACGAACCAGGTGCGGCCGCAACTGGTGGAGGAGGACTGGGCCGGTGCCGCCATCGCCGCGGCCGAGGGCCTGGACGACGCTCTCTCCCCTGCGTCGATGACGCCGCTGATCGTCGGTGGCGGTGTCGTCGTAGCCGGAGCGGGGGGCGTCTACCTGTACACACGGCGGTCGAAGCGCAAGCGTGCCGAGGCCGGTGCCCAGGCCGCGGCCGGGATCGACCCGACCGACACCGCCGCTCTGGCGGCACTGCCGCTCGACGTCCTCGACGCCCGCGCGAAGGACATCCTCGTCGACACCGACAACGCAGTGCGCACCAGCGCCGAGGAACTCGAACTGGCGCGCGGCGAGTTCGGCGAGCAGGCCGTCGCCCCGTTCGCGACGGCCTTCGCCCAGGCCCAGGCCGCGCTCGCGAAAGCCTTCGAGATCCGGCAGCGCCTCGACGACGCGATTCCCGAGACCCCGCAGCAACGCCGCGACATGCTCGTCGATCTGATCTCCACGTGCGGGCGCGCCGGACGCGAACTCGACGCGCGGGTCACCGAATTCGACGGGATGCGTGATCTGCTGCTCGACGCCCCGGCCCGACTCGACGCGCTCACCCAGCAGGTCGTGACCCTCACCGCGCGGGTGCCCGCGTCCGAGGCGGTGCTGACCGCGCTGCGCGCCGAGTTCCCCGCCGAGACGCTCGCGCCGGTCGCGCAGAACACCGCGCTCGCGCGTGAGCAGCTCGCGTTCGCCGAGAAGTCCATCGCCGACGGTCGCGACGCTGTCGCGTTGCCGGTCGGGAAGCAGGGTCCGGCGGTCGGTGCGATCCGGGCGGCCGAGGGCGCGCTGACGCAGGCGTCGACGCTGCTCGACGGTGTCGATCACGCGGAGGCCGACATCCGGCACGCGATGGCGACGCTGCCCGCGGCGATCGCGGACCTGGAGCAGGGTGTCGCCGCCGCCGAACAGCTCGCGGCGAGCGGCGGTGCGGACCTGGCGAAGGCGAAGGCCGCGGCGACCGAGGCTCTCGCCCACGCGCGTGCCGCGCAGGCGTCCGACCCCCTGGGCAGTTTCACCCGCGTCGCCGAGGCCGACGCCACGCTCGACGCGGTGCTCGCCCGCACCCGCGAGGCGCAGGAACAGGCCGAGCGCACCCGGCAGAAGCTGCAGCAGGATCTGACGGCCGCGCAATCGCAGGTCACGTCCGCGGCCGACTTCATCGGCACGCGGCGCGGCGCGGTCGGCGCCGAGGCCCGCACCCGGCTGTCGGAGGCACAACGGCACCTGCAGGCGGCGCAGCAGCTCGCCTCGACCGATACGGCGCAGGCGTTGCAGCACGCGCAGGCCGCGACACAGCTGGGCGCGAAGGCGTTGTGGGCCGCGCAGAGCGACGTGCGGCAGTGGGAGCAGCGTCAGCAGCCGCGCAGCTCGGGCAACGACATGACCGGCGCGATCCTCGGCGGCATCCTGATCGACAGCATCCTGCGCGGCGGGGGCGGGGGCGGCCACTCGCGGCGCGGCGGCTACCGCGGGGGCGGCGGTCGCGGACCCGGTTCGTTCGGCGGGCCCAGCAGCTCGGGCCGCATCGGCCGCAGCAGCGGCGGACGTTTCTGACCGAAGTCAGCGAATCCGGTTCCCGTCGGCGACGGCACTGCTAGCCTTCTGCCCATCGCCGACGGGGGGCTGTGGTCGTGACGAACACCGAGCAGGGGAAGAAGCGGTTCCATTTCGATCGGCACGCGCCGGAGTACCGCGACCGGTTCGAAGCGATCACCAAGGAGATGCAGGCGCACTGTCCCCTGGCGTGGACCGACACCCACGGCGGGCACTGGGTCGCCGCGGGCGCCGAGGAGGTCTTCCACCTGGCGCGGTCGCAGGTCGTCTCCAACGACAACGACGTGAACGGGGTCCGGCGCGGCTATGTGGGTATCACGATCCCGCACGCGGAGAACCCGATCCGCTCGGGCATCCTCGAGATGGATCCACCCGAACACCAGGCGTACCGGCAGATCCTCAACCCGTATCTGTCACCGGCTGCGGTCGCGCGCTGGATCCCGTTCGTCGACGAGGTCACCCACGCGTGCATGGACGAGAAGATCGCGAGCGGGCACATCGATTTCGTCGACGACCTCGCGAACATCGTTCCGGCCGTGCTGACCTTGGCGATGCTGGGGATTCCGCTGCACAAGTGGGAGGTCTACAGCGAACCCGCCCACGCGGCGCTGTACACGCCGCCGGATTCGCCGGATCGCGACCGGGTCCTCGAACTGCACCGGGCGATGGGCACGGATCTGTTCGCCACGATCCTCGAGGTGCGGGAGTCGCCGCGGCCGGGGCTGGTCGACGCACTCGTCCGCGCCGAGGTCGACGGGCAGACGCCGCCGGACATCGAGATCCTCGGGATGCTGAACCTGTTGATCGGCGGCGGATTCGACACGACGACGGCCCTGACCGCCCATGCGTTCGAGTGGCTTTCGGAGCATCCGGATGAACGTGCCCGTCTCGACCGCGAGCGCGGCACCCTGCTCGATTCGGCGACCGAGGAGTTCCTGCGGTATTTCACACCGACCCCGGGAGACGGCCGAACCATCTGCGCCGACTACGAATACGCCGGTGTCGACCTCCGCGAAGGTGAGCGACTGTGGCTGTCGTGGGCGATGGCCAATCGCGACCCGTCGCTGTTCGAAGATCCCGACACCGTCGACCTCGAACGGAAAGGTAACCGGCACTTCAGTTTCGGGCTGGGCATCCACCGATGCATCGGATCGAACGTGGCCCGCACGGTGTTCAAGCGGATGCTTCTGGCCGTCCTCGATCGGATTCCCGACTTCCGTTGCGCTGCAGACGAGGCCGTGCACTACGAGACGATCGGCATCATCCAGGGGATGCGGCATCTCCCGGCTACCTTCACACCCGGCCCGAGGCTCGGCCCCGGCCTCGACGCGACACTCGCGCGGCTCCAGACCGTGTGCGAGGGACAGGGTCTCGCCGAACCGGTGGTTGCTCGGGGCCGCTAACGGCGACGCGCGAGACGCGCTATCCGCGTAGCGGCATTGAAGATTGCCTTCGTCACGCGATCCGGAATCGATCCGTCGGGCGGCAACATCTTGATCTGGCGGGCGAACTCCATCTGGTCGTAGCGCACCGTGTTGGTGACGACCTTGCCGCCTGCGAGGACGAAGTGGTCGAAACCCTCGAGCTCGACGTGCCGCCCGGTACCGGCGACCCCGAAGAGGGTGCCGGTGTGGCGGCCGCTCAGACGCCAGTGGACCAGGACGTCGTCACCGGACTCGGCGATCGCCGAGATCTCCATGGCGAAGTCGGTCACCGCGGAGTAGACGCGGTCGAAGTAGGCGCCGATCTCGGTGGCACCGCGACACGACCCGGTCGGGAAGTACACGACGGACTCGGCCGTCCAGAGACGGTTGCGCAGACTGTCGATGTCCTCGGCGTTGATTCGACCGATCGCCCATCGGACGAGATCCGCATTGGAGGCGTCCGTCGGTGGGTCGGTGACAGTCGTGGTCGGGGTACGGCTCGTGGTCGGGGTACTGCTCGTGGTCGGGGTACTACCGGTATCGGGCATCTCTGCTCCAGGCACGGTGTGCGACGAGGCGGTTGCCTCCTCAGGCTAACGCCGCACGCCGCCGCCCACGTGACGAGTCGACCATCCGGACCGGGCCGGGAGTGCGATCACCTCCCGGCCCGGCCGGCACGAAGTCCCCGCTCGGCGGGTCAGGCGCCGATCAGGCGCTGGGCGAGGTAGCCCTCGACCTGATCGAGCGCGACGCGCTCCTGCGCCATGGTGTCGCGCTCGCGGATCGTGACGGCCTGGTCCTCGAGCGTGTCGAAGTCGACGGTGATGCAGAACGGGGTACCGATCTCGTCTTGGCGACGGTAGCGGCGGCCGATGGCACCGGCGTCGTCGAACTCGACGTTCCAGTTGCGGCGCAGCTGGGCGGCGAGGTCCTTGGCCTTGGGACTCAGGTCGGCGTTGCGGCTCAGGGGCAGCACCGCGGCCTTGACCGGAGCGAGCCGGCGGTCCAGGCGCAGCACGGTGCGCTTGTCGACACCGCCCTTGGCGTTCGGAGCCTCGTCCTCGGTGTACGCGTCGACGAGGAAGGCCATCAGTGACCGGGTCAGACCCGCCGCCGGCTCGATGACGTACGGCGTGTAGCGCTCGTTCGTCGTCTGATCGAAGTAGCTCAGGTCGGTGCCCGAGTGCTTCGCGTGCGTCGCGAGGTCGAAGTCGGTGCGGTTGGCGACGCCCTCGAGCTCACCCCACTCGCTGCCCTGGAAGTGGAAGCGGTACTCGATGTCGACGGTGCGCTTCGAGTAGTGCGACAGCTTGTCCTGCGGGTGCTCGTACAGGCGCAGGTTGTCCTTGTTGATGCCCAGCCCCGTGTACCAGTCCATCCGGTAGTCGATCCAGTACTGGTGCCATTCCTCGTCCTCGCCCGGCTTGACGAAGAACTCCATCTCCATCTGCTCGAACTCGCGGGTCCGGAAGATGAAGTTGCCCGGGGTGATCTCGTTGCGGAAGCTCTTGCCGATCTGGCCGATGCCGAACGGCGGCTTCTTGCGCGAGGTGGTGAGCACGTTCGCGAAGTTCACGAAGATGCCCTGGGCGGTCTCCGGGCGCAGGTAGTGCAGGCCCTCTTCGCTTTCGATCGGGCCGAGGTACGTCTTCAGCATCATGTTGAAGTCGCGCGGCTCGGTCCACTGACCCTTGGTGCCGCAGTCCGGGCACGGAATGTCGGACATCGGCACCGAGTCGGGATCGTCGAGCTTGTTCTTCTCGGCGTAACCCTCCTGCAGGTGGTCCTGCCGGTGCCGCTTGTGACAGCTCAGGCACTCGACCAGCGGGTCGTTGAACACACCGACGTGGCCGGAGGCGACCCACACCTGGCGCGGCAGGATCACCGAGGAGTCGAGGCCGACGACGTCCTCGCGGCTGGTGACCATGTTGCGCCACCACTGCTTCTTGATGTTCTCCTTGAGCTCCACGCCGAGCGGCCCGTAGTCCCAGGCCGACTTCGTACCGCCGTAGATCTCACCGCACGGGTAGACCAGGCCCCGGCGCTTGGCGAGGTTGGCGACGGTATCGATCTTGGATTTGGGTGCCACTCGGGTTCTCTCCATCTTCGATGCGTGGTTCGCAACATACGTCGCCGGTAAGCCTATCGCTCCGCTCCTGCAGGTCGAATTCCGAGCCGGTTGACATGCACATTCGTGCATATCAAAATGGAATCGGTTTGCATTAACACTACCGCCCGTCGAAGGAGAACCGTTGAGCGTCCCCATCGACAAGCACGAGTGCCGGGACGAACACCTCACGCCTCCGTCACACCACACGCTCACGCTCGCCGGCGAACTGTTGCGCGCGCTGTCCGCGCCGGTCCGCATCGCCATCGTGCTGCAACTGCGCGAATCCGAACGCTGCGTGCACGAACTGGTCGGGGCGCTCGGCGTGACGCAACCGCTGATCAGCCAGCACCTGCGGGTGCTCAAGTCGGCCGGGGTCGTGCGCGGGGAACGGTCCGGCCGCGAAGTGCTGTACCGCCTCGCCGACGACCATCTCGCCCACATCGTCGTCGACGCCATCGCCCACGTTCAGGAAGGTTGACCTCGCCGTGACCTCTGCCCGCAAGCCCGTCGTCGGGGTCCGTTCCACCAGGCAGCGCAGCGCGATCGTGGCCCTGCTCGAGGACATCGAGGAGTTCCGGTCGGCGCAGGACCTGCACGACGCACTGCGCAAGCGCGGAGACGGCATCGGACTGACCACCGTGTACCGGACCCTCCAGTCGCTCGCGGAAGCCGGCAGCGTCGACGTGCTGCGCACCGACACCGGCGAGTCGCTGTACCGGCGCTGTTCGTCGGGCCACCATCACCACCTGGTGTGCCGCACCTGCGGATTCACCGTCGAGGTGGACGGACCGGAGGTCGAGCGCTGGTCCCACGAGATCGCCGAATCCAACGGGTTCGCCGATGTCAGCCACACCATCGAGATCTTCGGCACGTGCCGCGACTGCGCCGCTGCGGACGGCGAGCAGTCGCGCTGAGCCGGACGTATCCGGCCGAGGCTCAGCCGCAGGCGCAGTTTCCGCAGTCGCACCCGGCGTCGGCGAGCAGGTTTCCGCCGACCGCACGATCGGTTCCGGTGGCCTCGCCGTCGAACACGCACGCTTCGCCACCGAGGCGGGACGCCAGCACGCGGGCCTCCTCGACGAGCGGCACGATCGCCCCGACCGCACGGATCAGGTGCATCGGGACCAACGGCGACGCGGGGACACGCTGCTCGGCCGTCACCCGGTCCTTGTGCAGCACGAACTTGAAGTCCGGCCACTCGGACTGGAGGTCGCCGAGCACCTCGGCGGCACGGGTCCGTCCGGCGATCCTTTCGGCCAGGAACGTGCGCAGTTCCACGACGGCGTCCTCGGCGTCGACGGACGCGTAGGTGATCACATCACCGAGCCAGATCGGTAGGTCGCCGTCCTCGTCCGGTTCCGGCGCCTCGTCGAGCACGTCCGCCAGGATCCGTCGAACCGCGTCGCGCAATGCGTCGTCGTCCTCGGTGTCCACCGGCACGGCCCACAATTCCTCGAGCGACTGCGCGCCGCCCGCGGTCCCGGTGCTCACAACCTCGGCACCCGCCCGCTTCTTGTTCGCACCCTTCTTGCGCCCGTTCTTCTTGCTCACCGCTCCCCCTCGGTTCCGGCTTCGGGTTCGACGATCGCGGTGCGCGCGTCGGCCGCACCGCCGAGCACCAGCAGCAGCATCGTCGTCAGAGCCGTGTCGCCCAGTCCGGTCACCGGGAAGGAATAGCGCAGCACCACGTCGGCGTCGGTCTCCCGCTCGACCGCGTGCACCGATCCGAACTGCACCGCGTCCGCCGCGGACGCGATGCGGGCCCGCAGATCGTCGTCGAGGGCGAGGTCCCACCCGAGCACGCTCGTCAGCGACACGACGTCGAGCCCCTCGGTGAGCGTGACCACCCGCAGGGCACAGGGCACGCCCGCGTAGTCGAATCCGAACGAGTCGTCACCGTCGACCGACGGCTCGTGCAAGTCGACGAACGAGGCGAGGGCCGCGCCGATCCGATCCCGCAGTTCGTTCACTTGACTCCACCGAACCTGCGGTCACGGGAGGCGTATTCGACGCACGCGGCCCACAGGTCGCGGCGGTCGAAGTCGGGGAAGTTCTTGTCCTGGAACACGAACTCGGCGTAGGCGGCCTGCCACAACAGGAAGTTCGACGTGCGCTGCTCGCCGGACGGGCGCAAGAACAGGTCCACGTCGGGCATGTCGGGTTCGTCGAGGTACCGTTCGATCGTCGCCTCGGTGATCTTCTCGGGGTCGATCTCACCCGCCGCGACGCGTCGCGCGATCTCGCGCGCGGCGTCGGCGATCTCGGCACGTCCGCCGTAGTTGACGCACATGACCAGGGTCATCACGTCGTTGTCCTTGGTGAGTTCCTCGGCGATCTCGAGTTCCTTGATGACGCTGCGCCACAGCCGGGGCCGGCGGCCCGCCCAGCGCACCCGCACGCCCATCTCGTGCATCTCGTCGCGGCGGCGGCGGATCACGTCGCGGTTGAAGCCCATGAGAAAGCGCACCTCCTCGGGGCTGCGCTTCCAGTTCTCCGTGGAGAACGCGTACGCCGAGAGCCATTTGACACCGATCTCGATGCAGCCTTCGACGGTGTCCATGAGCACGGCCTCACCGCGTTCGTGTCCGGCGGTGCGCGGCAGTCCGCGTTCCTGCGCCCAGCGGCCGTTGCCGTCCATGACGAGCGCGACGTGCCGGGGGATCAACTCGGGCTGCAGGATCGGGGGCCGGGCACCGGACGGGTGGGGGGCCGGTGGCCGGATCGCGCGGTCAGGCGATGCTTGCGGGGCGCGTCGTCGAATCACGGTCTTCATCCTGCCTGACAGCATCGGCGTCGGGCCCCACGGCACCGGCGTCACGCCCTACAGCACCGGCGTCACGCCCTACAGCACCGGCTGCCGGACGGTCGGTGGAACGCTCGACGAGCGGTAGCGTGCGCAGCCGCCGTTCGAGGTGCCACTGCAGGTGCGCGGCGATCAGGCCGCTGGCCTGGCTGCGCACCGCCGGGTCGGCGGTCTCGGTGCCGTCCCACCGCCCGTGGTTCAGGGCGTCCATCAGGGCGAGGACACCCGGTGCCGGGGTAGCCGCGCCGGGCGGCCGGCAATGCACGCAGACCGCTCCCCCGGCGGCGACGTGGAACGCGGTGTGCGGACCGGGCCGGTCGCAGCGGGCGCAACGGCCGATCGCGGGCGCCCAACCGGCGTAGGTCATGGCTCGCAGCAGGTAGGCGTCGAGGATCAGCTCCGGTGGGCGGATCCGGTCGCACAGGGCACGCAGCGCACCGACGGTCAGCGCGTGCAGGCGCGGCGCCGGGGCACGTTCCTCGCCGGCGAGCCGCTCGGCGGTTTCGAGGATCGCGCAGGCGGTCGTGTACCGGCTGTAGTCGTCGACGATGTCGGCCGCGAAGGCGTCGAGGGTCTGTACCTGCGTGACGATGTCGAGCGAGCGGCCGGGATGCAGCTGAACGTCGATGTGCGCGAACGGTTCGAGCCGGGCACCGAACTTCGATCGGGTGCGGCGCACGCCCTTCGCGACGGCTCGCACCAGCCCGTGACGGCGAGTGAGCAGGGTGACGATGCGATCCGCCTCACCCAATTTGTGCTGGCGGAGCACCACCGCGTTGTCCCGATACAACCTCACTCCGTGAGTCTTTCATGCGGGGCGGACAGGCGAGGGGTCGTGCGCCTTTCCGGCGCCCGGGACCGCCACAAAGGCACACGGGCGGGCTTGCCCGCCCAACTGGAACGCGTTATTGTTCGTTCGAACGAACAGGGGGCGTTCGATGACCACTTCCAGGGAAGACACCCGCGCGGCCGGACTCGCCGCCGAAGCCGCCGCGCTCGCGGACGGCACCGTCACGTCGGTGCAACTGACCCGGGCCGCGCTCGAGCGGATCGAGGCCACGCAGGGCACGCTCAACGCGTTCCGGGTGGTCCGACGCGAAGCCGCGCTCGCCGAGGCCGCCGAGGCCGACCGCCGACGTGCGTGCGGCGACCGTCACCCGCTGCTCGGAGTGCCGATCGCGGTCAAGGACGACACCGACATCGCCGGCGAACCCACGGCCTTCGGCTGCGCCGGCGAATTCCCGCCCCAGGACTACGACGCCGAGGTCGTACGACGCCTGCGCGAAGCCGGGGCCGTCATCGTCGGCAAGACCCACTCGCCCGAACTGGGCCAGTGGCCGCTCACCGGCGGCATCGCGTTCGGGCACACCCGCAACCCGTGGTCGCGCGAGCACACGCCGGGCGGGTCCTCCGGAGGCAGCGCCGCCGCGGTGGCCGCCGGGCTCGTCTCGGCCGCCCTCGGCTCCGACGGCGCCGGTTCCGTCCGCATCCCCGCCGCGTGGAGCCACCTGGTCGGCATCAAACCGCAACGCGGGCGGATCTCGATGTGGCCCGACCCCGAGGCGTTCAACGGGCTGACCACCCACGGCGTCCTCGCGCGCACCGTCGTCGACGCCGCCCTGCTGTTCGACGCGGTGTCCGGCAACCACCCCGGCGACCGCCACCACGTCGATCCGGTCACCGTCACCGACGCCGTCGACCGGGACCCCGGACGTCTGCGCATCGCGCTGGCGCTGCGCACCCCGTTCACCGCGACACGCACCCACCTCACCCCCGAGGTCCGCGTCGGCGTCGATTCGATCGCCCGGGCCCTCCGCGACCTCGGCCACGAGGTCACCGTCGCCGACCCCGACTACGGCATCACGTTCGGCCTGAACTTCCTGCCCCGCTCGATGGCCGGTCTCGACGACTGGCTGCACCGGCTTCCCGACCCGTCCCTCGCCGACGTCCGCACCCGTGCCAACGCCCGCACCGGACGCCTGCTCGGCGGTGCACCGCTGCGCGCGGCACGCGCCTACGAACCGCGGTTGCGACGGCGGGTCGGCGCGATCTTCGACGGGTTCGACGTGGTCCTGGCCCCCACCACGGCGATGCCCCCGCTCCCGATCGAAGCGATCGACGACATCGGCGGCTGGCAGACCGACAAGGTCATCACCGCCGCATGCCCCTACGCGTGGCCGTGGAACGTGCTCGGCTGGCCGGGGATCAACGTGCCGGCCGGTTTCACCGACGCGGGCCTGCCCATCGGCGCCCAGCTGCTCGGTCCCGCGAACTCCGAACCGCTGCTGATTTCCCTTGCCGCCCAATTGGAGTCGTCGCTGCGCTGGCACGAGGCGATCCCGGAACGCTGGTGGTGACGGTGTCCACGTCCGTCCGCGACCGCATCGTCGCCTCGACCCTGCATCTGATCGGAACCGACGGCGTCGCCGGAGTCACCAACCGGCGCATCGCCGCGCACGCGAACGTCTCGCTCGGCTCGATCACCTACCACTTCCCGAGCCAGCCCGACCTGCTGCGGGCGGCGCTCGAGACGTTCGTCGCCGAGGAGACGACCCGGCTGCGCGAGATCGCCGAATCCCATCGCAATCAAGGTGTTTCGCTCGCCGAGGCCGCCGGACTCGCCGAACGCGTCGCCGAGGACCTCGCGTTCTCCGCCGAGCGGATCGCGCCGTTCGAGTTGTACGTCCAGGCCGGCCGCGACCCCGAACTCCGCGCCGCCGCGGACCGCTGCTGGGCGGCGTACGACGAGCTGACGGTCGCGATCCTCACCGAACTCGGGCTGCCGGATCCCGCGGCGGTCGCGCCGACCCTGGTCGCGACCGTCGCCGGACTTCAGTTGCGGCGCTTGTCGACCGGCGGTGGCAGCGACCTGTCGACGTCGGTGTTGTTGCTGCTGCAGGGCGCCGTCCTCACCGGCGGGGCTCACCCGCAGTCGTAGACCGCTACAACGCCGACGCGGTCGCGGGAACGGCCGACCACAGGCGGTCGAAGGCGCCCTCCAGCAGATGCTCGTACGCCTCGGGGTCCGGCATCACCGCCTGCTTCGTCGAGAAGGTCAGGTCGAGTGCGTCACCGAGCGTCACGACCGAGTGCATCAGGCCGACGAGCCGGTTGAGGCAGGGCACGCTGAATCCGCCCACGGCGGGACTGTCCCCGAACCGCAGGGCGTCGGCGGAGCCGCGTGGCACGTTCGACAGGCCTGTGTTCGTCGCCCCGGCACGGCCGCAGGTCGACACGACCGCCTTGCGCACGGCCCGCCACAGCGAGTACCGCATGCACAGGGACGGCACCGCGTCGAGTGACGATTCGACGGCGATCCACTCCGGTCGCCACACCCGGTCCTTCTCGCGGGCCACCGACTCGTGGATCAGATGCAGCCGCGTCAGCGGATCGGTCCGGTCGGTGTGCAGATCGACGTGCAGATCGCTGATCTTGTTCTCGGCCACCAGACCGGACCTGGCCCCGACCGAGATCGGAACATGGGCGGCCAGCGAGGCCGCCGGCGTCTCACCCCGCTCCGCGAGGTAGGTGCCCACCGCGTCCGAGACCACCGCCAGTATCACGTCGTTGACGGTCGTCCCGGTGGCATGCCCGAGGGCCCGGACGTCCCGCAGCTCGAACCGGACCCGGCCGAACAGGCGGGTGCTGTCGTCCACGACGTTGAACCGGGTGCGCGGGCGTGGGGTCCTGGGCTGGGCGATCTCACCGGAGGCGACCAGCGCACGGAGCGACCGTCGGCCCCTCATCCACCGGCGAACCGCCCCCGCGTAGCGCACGTAGTCGCCGGGCAGTTTCCGGACCGCCGCGACCGGGCCGGGAACCGGGACCGGGGTGCCGCCCCGGGATGGTTCCGCAGCCGGGTCGTCGAACAGGGCGCGCGCGATCTGCACCGCGCCCTTTCCGTCGGCTATCGAGTGGTGGACCCGCAGCACGACGACGGTCGCGTGGTCCGGGAGGGCGCCGACGCCCCGCACGTCGGACAGCACGTGGAGTTTCCAGAGGGGGCGGCCGAAGTCGAGGGGCTGTTCCGCGAGCGAGGCGAACAGCCGGTGCAGGTGGGGGCGGGTCGTGTGCCCGATCCGGCGGAAGTCGATGTGGTGATCCGGGTCGACGGCGGCCTCGACCCAGTACGGATAGCCGAGGTCCCACGGCACCCGCTGCAGGCGCCTGCGCAGCGCGGGGGTCCGGTGGGTGCGCTCGAGGATCCAGTCGACGGCCTCGGCGTGGGTCGCGATCGGCGTACTCCCCTGCCGTGTGTCGAAGACGTAGAAATGCGTCATGACGCTGGGAGTGTCTCCCCGGTTCGCGCGGTCCCCGTAGACATACACGGCGTCACGCGCCGCGAGCTCGGTTCCCGATTTCCTGCCCATGGTCTCTTCCCCCGTGAAGCGACTTCGGTCACTGATCGGTGTTCTCTCGGATGCGTCAAATTTAGTGACGCACCCGAACGACCGTACCTTCTCGGGGTTCGAGCGGGGCGGGGCGGAGCCGGACCGGGCGTGTCAGAAGCCGAGCCGCCCGAGCTGCTTGGGGTCGCGCTGCCAGTCCTTGGCGACCTTCACGTGCAGGTCGAGATAGATCTTCACGCCGAGAAGCTTCTCGATCTGCTTACGGGCCGCGGTACCGACCTCGCGCAGTCGCGCGCCGCCCTTGCCGATGACGATGCCCTTCTGGCTCGGCCGCTCCACGTACAGCAGGGCGTGCACGTCGAGCATCTCGCCCTGCTTCTCGGTGCGGCCTTCACGCTCGACCACCTCTTCGATGACGACGGCCAGCGAGTGCGGAAGTTCGTCGCCGAGGCCCTCGAGCGCGGCCTCGCGGATGAGCTCGGCCATGAGGGTTTCCTCGGGCTCGTCGGTGAGCTCGCCGTCCGGATAGAAGGCCGGGCCGGGTTCCATGTGCGAGGCGAGCACGTCGACGAGCACCTCGACCTGTTCCCCGGACGCCGCCGACACCGGCACGACGTCGGCGTCGGGACCGAGCAGCTTCGACACCGCCAGCAACTGCGCGGCGACCTGTTCCTTACCGACCTTGTCGATCTTGGTGACGACGCCGATGAGCGTCGTGCGCGGCGCGACGTTGCGCACCTGATCGAGGATCCACCGGTCACCGGGGCCGATCTTCTCGTCGGCGGGAATGCACAGGCAGATCGCGTCGACCTCCGAATAGGTATCGCGCACAAGGTCGTTGAGCCGCTGCCCGAGTAGCGTACGAGGCCGGTGCAGACCCGGAGTGTCGACGAGGATCAGCTGTGCGTGGTCGCGGTGCACGATCCCGCGGATGGTGTGCCGGGTGGTCTGCGGCCGCGACGAGGTGATGGCGATCTTGCTGCCGACCAGAGCGTTGGTGAGCGTGGACTTGCCGGTGTTCGGACGGCCCACGAAACACACGAAGCCGGAACGGAAGTCGGTGTCGGTCATGCAAGCTCCTGGGTGTGGGTCATCGTTCGGATTCCTCGGCGGTTTCGGGCTCGGGCTCGTCGGCCGGGGCGCGCTGGACGTGCACGGTGTTGATCCGCACCCGACCGCGCGCGTTCGGACCGCCTTCGCCACGCAGGATCAGCCCGCGGGTGGTGACCTCCGAACCCGGCAGCGGCACCCGGCCGAGTTCGAAGCCCAGGAGACCACCGACGGTGTCGACCTCGTCATCGTCGATTTCGATGTCGAACAGTTCACCGAGGTCCTCGACGGGCAGACGCGCGGACACCCGGTAGGTGCCGTCGCCGAGGTCCTCGACATCGGGGGTCTCGTCGGCGTCGTATTCGTCGGCGATCTCCCCGACGATCTCCTCGATGACGTCCTCGATGGTGACCAGTCCCGCGATGCCGCCGTATTCGTCGACGAGCACCGCCATGTGGTTGCGGTCGCGCTGCATCTCCGCGAGCAGGTCGTCGAGCCGTTTCGAATCCGGGACGAAGACCGCAGGCCGCATCACGTCGGCGACCTTGACGCTGCGTCCGCCGTCGCGCGAGTAGTAGGTCTGCTGGACGAGGTCCTTGAGGTAGACGACGCCACGGATGTCGTCGACGTTCTCGCCGATGACCGGGATGCGGGAGTGACCGCTGCGCACGGCGAGCGAAGTCGCCTGCCCCGCCGTCTTGTCCTCCTCGATCCACACCATCTCCGGGCGCGGCACCATCACTTCGCGGGCGGTGGTGTCGCCGAGATCGAACACCGACTGGATCATGCGGCGTTCGTCGTCGGCGACGACGCCGCGTTCCTGCGCCAGGTCGACGAGTTCGCGCAGTTCGATCTCGTTGGCGAACGGGCCGTTCCGGAAGCCGCGGCCCGGGGTGAGGGCATTGCCGATGAGGATGAGCAGCCGGCCGATCGGGCCGAACAGCACGCCGAGGAACCGCAGCGGGATCGTCGCGGCCAGTGCGATCGGATAGGCGTGCTGGCGGCCGAGCGTGCGCGGCCCGACCCCGATGACGACGTAGTCGACGAGCACCATGACCGTGGCGCTCACGACCAGCGCCCACGTGCGGTCCAGGACCTCGAGCAGTGCCCCGGCGAGCACCACCGTCGCGGTGATCTCGCACAGGATCCGAAGCAGGACCATGAGATTGACGTAGCGGGGGCGATCCTCGAGGATCTGCCTCAGCCGCTGTGCTCCCGGCCGTTCGTCCTTGGCGAGTTCGTCGACGCGCGCGGCGGAGACGGTGTTCAGCGCGGAATCGACGGCGGCGAACAGCCCGCCGAGCGGCACCAGGACGACCGCGATCGCCACGAGTGCGAGGGCGCTCATGCGTTTGCTCCCACGACGGCCCCGCTACTGCTCGGGATTGTCGGACAGACCGACCTTGCCGAGCAGCTGCTGGTCGCGGGCGGCGAGCCGGGCCTCGTGTTCGGCGCGGCGCAGTTCCTCGTACCACTCCTCGAGGAGCTGGTTCTGGAGACCGAACATCTCCTTCTCCTCCTCGGGTTCGGCGTGGTCGTAGCCGAGCAGGTGCAGCATGCCGTGCACGGTGAGCAGGGCGAGTTCGTGGTCGAGGGAATGCCCGGCCTTGGCGGCCTGATCCGCCGCGAACGACGGGCACAGCACGATGTCACCGAGCATCGACGGACCCGGTTCGGGTGCGTCCGGGCGACCGCCCGGTTCGAGTTCGTCCATCGGGAACGACATCACGTCGGTGGGACCCGGCAGGTCCATCCACCGCATGTGCAGATCGGCCATGGCATCGGAGTCGACGAGCACCATCGACAGCTCCGCCGCGGGGTGCACGTCCATCCGCGCGATCACGAAGCGGGCGACGTCGAGCAGGTTCTCCTCGACGACGTCCATCCCGGATTCGTTGGAGATCTCGATGCTCATCGGTGTCGTTCCTTCTGCACTGCTGACGGGATTCGGAAGTGGGGGTGGCTCATCGGCGCTGCACCCGGTGCTGCGTGGCGCGCCGCTGTGCCCGGTTGCCGAGGGCGACCTCGCCGGAACGCTGGGCTTCGTAGCGGCCGTAGGCGTCGACGATGTCGGACACGAGCTTGTGTCGCACCACATCGCTGCTGTCGAGCGTCGCGAAGTGGATTCCGTCGATGTCGTCGAGGATCTCGGTGGCGGCGCGCAGGCCCGAACGAGCACCACCGGGCAGGTCGACCTGGGTGATGTCGCCGGTGACAACGATTTTCGAGCCGAAGCCGAGGCGGGTCAGGAACATCTTCATCTGCTCGGCGGTGGTGTTCTGGGCCTCGTCGAGGATGATGAAGGCGTCGTTCAGGGTGTTGTGCGTCAGTAGGAAATCCTCTGTGACGTACAGCGAGTCGGCAGCGGCGACCCTGATGCAGACCGCCTCCTCGGTACCGGCGGATTCGATGCTCTCGATGTACCGCCGAGGTGTCTTGGGGCTGTTCTCCGCGTACTTCTCTGCTTTCCTTCGGAGCCGGAACGGCACGCATCCTTCGGGCAGACGGATGTCGACGATGTGCGCGTCGTGCCGGTACTCGACGTCGCGACCGCGGGCGTTTCCGGGCTTCCGACCTTCGGCAGGCCGGGTGCGGCTGTATGCGACGCCGCCCAACGACTGCACGAGGAAGAGGACGTCGTCGCGCAGTTGATCCGACACAGTCGCGTACTGCACTCGGCACGTCCGACCGGTCTGAATGACCGGTCCACCATCGGAGTCGAGAAGACCCTGTAAGACGGCGAGGCGCACGTCGGCCGAATTGTGCAGGTACTCCTTCGGCACGAACTTGGTCGGCGACTTCGTGCCCCAGACTGCCTCGACCAGCTCCGGGTCGGCAGTGGTGAAGCTCGGCGTAGCCACGCCGGCCATGCAGCAGTCCCCGAGCATCAGGCCCAGCGCGTACGGATCCAGCGGCACCGGCACGGGAGCGAACTCGACCGGCGCGGCGAGCATCGGAATCTCGTAGCGGTGGTAGTGCGCGGCACGGAGATTGCCGATCATCTCCTTGGCCTCGAGCACCCGCGGCCCCTTGCCGCGCCTCCGGTCGGCACGGGTGTAGACCGACCACAGGTGATCGGTCGAGCAGAGGGTGGACGCCCCGTCCTGGGTGGTCACCCGCACGATGTCCTTGAATCCCTGCGGGTAGACGCCGAGCACTTCGGTCGGCCGACCGTCCGAACCGATCACCTCGTCGCCGACCTTCACGTCGCCGATCGGACGGAACCCCTCGGGCGTGAGGACCTTGGTGGACAACGGCTGCGCCCGGCCACGCATATACGCCAGCGGCGCGACCTCGATGACGCCGGCCTGCATGAGCTTCGGGATCGCCTCCGGATCCATCATGTCGTGCAGCGCGTCGTGCAGCGGACGGAGGTAAGGATCGATCTTCTCGTGCAGGGTGCCCGGCAGGAATCCGAGACGTTCGCCGGCCTCGACGGCCGGGCGGGTCAGGATGATGCGGGTGACTTGCTTGGTCTGCAAGGCCTGCACGGCCTTCGCCATCGCGAGATAGGTCTTGCCGGTACCGGCGGGGCCGACGCCGAAGACGATGGTGTTGGCATCGATCGCGTCGACGTAGCGCTTCTGATTGAGCGTCTTGGGCCGGATCGTCTTGCCGCGCCGCGACAGGATGTCCAGGCTCAGCACGTCGGCCGGCGATTCGGACAGCCCCTGGGTGAGCATGCCCACGGTGCGGCGCACGGCGTCGGGGGTCAGGGGCTGGCCACGGCCGACGATCGTGACGAGTTCGCCGAGGACCCGTTCCGCGAGGGCGACCTCGGCGGGAGTCCCGGTGAGGGTGACCGAATTGCCGCGCACGTGGATGTCCGCATCGAGCACGCGCTCGAGCGCGACGAGATTCTCGTCGGCCGCCCCGAGCAGCGGAGCCGCCGCTTCCGGCGGCAGGTCGAGACTGGATCGGACGATGGTCCGTTCAGGTTCCGCGGAGTCGCGGATGTCGTCTGATTCACTCACGTGGACGGTACGGCCTGCTTTCCGTTCGGCTCCCACACGACGGTCGTCGTGATCGTGCCAGTCTAGCCCTGGGCAGTACCGACATTCACCGCATTACCCCCGGGCCTGGTCGGGGGCATGCTCGTGCAGCCACCGGCGGGCCTGTTCGACGACCCGGGCGGTGCGTTCCGGGGAAACCCCGGCCAGCACCAGCACACCCAGCGCGATGCTCTCGCCCGAGTCGCGGACCAGGCCCAGATTTGCCTGTTCGAGGGTCGCCATCGTGAGGCCTTCCATCATCCCGACCAGCACCACCGACGGCAGATAGTCGGAGAAAATCCCCGCGGCGCGTCCGCGTTCGACGATGTCGAGCGTGCGGGTGCGCAGCGGCGCGACGAGGTCGGCGATACATTGTTCGCCCACTTCCTTGCGGGCGAAGGACAGCAGCAACCGGTACCGGTCCCCGACCGGCCAGGTCCGGAGCGCACCGACCGCCAGCGCCACGTCGGGATCCTCGGGTTCGGCGAGGTCGACCGCGGCGGCCAGTTCCGCGGCGGCGTCGGCGGCGATGCCGTCGACGAGGGCATCGCGGTTCGGGAAGTGCGCGTAGACCGTGCGCCGGACGACGCCGGCGGCACGGGCGACGTCGTCCATACTCGCGTCGGGATCGGCTGCGAAGGACTCCATCGCCGCGTCGAGGATGCGGCGCCGGTTGGCGTTCGTCCGGGTCCGTGCCGGTGGCGTGTGCGAATTCGCCTGTCGCGCGACGGGTTCCTGCACGTTGCACACCTCTTCCACCGAACATCTGTGACCTCGATCAAGTTTAGTTGCACACCCGTGTGCAGAAATCTAGGTTGCACACAGTTGTGCAATTGGTGTTCGAGATCACCCGGAGGAGAGGTCCATGACGACAGTCACCGGTCACGCGGCGTCCACACCCGCACCGCCTTATCCACGCCGCTGGGCCGGGTTGGCGGTGCTGTGCCTGAGCCTGCTGATCGTCGTCATGGCCAACACCGCGCTCATCGTCGCGGCGCCGAGCATGCTCCGCGAACTCGCCCTCACCAGCGCCGACATGCAGTGGATCATCGACGGCTACACCGTCCCCTACGCGGCGCTGATGCTGCTGTGCGGCGTGCTCGGCGACCGCTACGGCCGCCGGGCCGCGCTCCTGGCCGGCCTGGCGATCTTCGCGGCCGGCGCGATCGCAGGCAGCCTCGCCGACAGCGCGACCGCGGTGATCGTCGCGCGCATCGTCATGGGCACCGGCGCTGCCGTGATCATGCCCGCGACCCTGTCGCTGCTGGTGGCCATGTTCCCGGCTTCCGAGCGGGCACGCGCGATCGCCGCATGGGCCGCGACGTCCGGTCTCGCCATCGCACTCGGGCCGCTGCTGGCCGGGTGGCTCCTCGAGAGCCATTCGTGGGGATCGACGTTCCTGATCAACGTTCCCATCGCCGCGTTCGCCGCGGTCGCATCCCTCGCGCTGGTTCCGGCCTCGAAGGCCGACGGCCTCACCCGCGTCGACTGGATCGGCGGCGCCCTGTCCGTGGTCGCCGTCGGTGGCGTCGTCTACGCGATCATCGACGGCTTCCACTTCGGCTGGAGCCTCTCCGCACTCGGGGCGCTCGGGACGTCGGTCGTCGCGGCGGTCGCATTCGTCGCGTGGGAGTTGCGGCACCCGCAGCCGCTGCTGAACCTGCGGCGGGTCGCCGACCGCGCGGTCGGCGGCGCGTGCATCTCGGTGCTGCTGCTGTTCTTCGCGACCTTCGGGCTCATCTACTTCGTCGCCCAGCAGTTCCAGTTCGTGCTCGGCTACGGACCGCTCGAGACGGGCCTGCGTCTGCTGCCGCTCGCGGGGTCGGTGTCGGTCGGCGCCGCGCTGGGCGGTCGCCTCGTTCCGCGGTTCGGTGCCCGCATCCTCGTGGCATGCGGAATGGTCGCGACCTCCGCCGGAGTGTTGCTGCTCGCCGCGCTCGAACCGACCTCCGGCTACGGCATCTTCCTGGCGTCGCTGCTGCTCGTCGGTCTCGGCATCGGCCTGGCGACCCCGCCCGCGACCGACCTGATCATGGGCGGATTCCCCGACACCGATCTGGGCGCGGCCGGCGGCCTCAACGACACCGCCGTCGAGTTCGGTGGATCCGTCGGCATCGCGCTGCTCGGGTCGGTGCTCGCGACGTCGTACCACGACGAGATCGCCGGATTCCTGTCCGGTCTGCCGCTGAACAACCTCACCGGCGACCTGGCCGACAAGGCGGCACTCGCGCTCGAGGCGGCCGGTGATTCGGTCGGTGGTGCCGCGATCGTCGCGGAGGAACTGGCCGCGAATCCGTTCGCGAAGTCCTACGCGCAGCCGTTGCTCGATGCGTCGAGCGCGGCGTTCGCCCACGCGATCGTCGACGCCGCGCTGGTCGGGGGCATCGCGCTGGCGGTCGGCACCGTCGTCGTCACGGTGATCCTGCCCGGGCGGGTGCCCGTCGGGACCGGTCAGGCCTGATCGAGCAGTAGGTCCAGCGACAGCTTCCAGCAGACGCTGTCCTTGTTCAGGAACGCGAAGTGGTCCTCCCCGTCGACGACGTGCAGGGCCACTTCGTCACCGGCCTCGCGGGCAGCGTCGGCGTAACGCGCCGCGACCTTCGCGGGCACCTGCTCGTCCTCGGATCCGTGGACCAGCACGATCGGCCGGCCGATCGGCACGCGATGCCGCGGCGACGCCGACCGATACACGTGCGGGTTGTCCTCGAACGGCTCGCCGAACAGGTCCTCGAGATAGTCGACGCGCCGCCCCCGCTCCCCCGCCGACGCCAGGTCCAGAGCCGCGGCCTGACCGACCACCAGCGACGGCCGCACCGTCGTGTCCTCACCCGCGAGCCACACCGCGAGCTGGCCGCCGGCCGAGTGCCCGACGACCCGCACCTGCGTCGGGTCGAGTTCGATGCCCGCGGCGCGGGCGTGGTCCGCCACGAGCGTCGCGGTCGCGTCGAGCGCAGCGACGACATCGGCGGACATCTCCGGCCACCGTCCGCCCGCGCCGAGACGGCGGTATTCGATGTTCCACGCGGCGACGCCGCGCCGGGCCAGTTCCGTCGCGAGTGGCGTGCCCAGGTTGAGGTGGTAGTTGCCGTTCCAGTACCCGCCGTGGATCACCATCACGACCGGCACCGGCCCGTTCCCGGCCGCACCGTCCGGGAGGTAGAGATGACCGAACTGCTGGGGTTCCGAGCCGTAGGCGATGCGGGTCCGCGACATGGCCGAAACGCTAGTCGAGCGGGCGTGCGCCCCAGCGACCGGACAGCACTCCGATCGCTCCGAGCGCCACCGCGGCGGCCGTGGACGTGCGCAGCACCGTCGGGCCGAGCAGCACGGGCGTCGCCCCCGCCTCCGTCAACGTCGCGACCTCGCTGTCGTCGAGACCTCCTTCGGGCCCGACGACGAGCACCAGCTCGGACGCGTCCGCGAGCGGCAGCGACGCGAACGGTGCGGTCGCCGACTCGTGCAGCACCGCGACGACTCCGCCGCGCGCGACCGTCTCGCGGACGAGCGCCACGACTCCGGCGGTGCGGGTGACCGGCGCGACGGGCGGAATGTGTGCCCGGCGGGACTGCTTGGCCGCCGCGACCGCGACGGCCTGCCAGCGGGCCACACCCTTGTCGGCCTTGGGGCCGTCCCAGCGCGCGACGCACCGCGCGGCCTGCCACGGCACGAACGCGTCCGCGCCCGCTTCGGTGGCGAGTTCGACGGCCAGCTCCGACCGCTCCGACTTGGGCAGCGCCTGCACGACGGTGACCGACGGGGACGGTGCGGCCAGCTCCCGGCGATCCAGGACGGTCGCCTCGAGCCGGTCCTTCGCCACGGCACTCACCTCGACGTCGGCGACACCGCCGCGACCGTCGGAGAGCACGAGCCGCTCCCCGACCGCGATGCGCCGGACCGTCGCCGCGTGCCGGCCTTCCTTGCCGTCGAGCACGGCGACCTCACCGGTGCCGGGCAGGGGGTCCAGATAGAACAGGGTCGCGGCCACCGCCGTCGCCTAACGGGCGCTGAACGCGTCGCGCAGCCGGGAGAACAGGCCCCCGGAGTGCTGCGAGCTGTTGGACACGACCTCGGCGCGGTCGCGTTCGTTGTGGCGACGCAGGTCCTCGAGCAGCTTGGTCGTCTTGTGGTCCAGCTTGGTCGGCACGACGACCTCGAGGTGGGCGTGCAGATCGCCGCGGGTGCCCGACCGCAGCTTCGGCATGCCGTGTCCGCGCAGCACCGCGACCGAGCCGGGCTGTGTGCCGGCGTCCACCGTGATCTCGGTGGGGCCGTCGAGGATCGTGTCGACGGTGACGGTGGTGCCCAGCGCCGCGTCGATCATCGGCACCCGGATCGTGCAGTGCAGATCGTCGCCGTCGCGGACGAACACGTCGTGCTGCTGCTCGATCACCTCGACGTACAGGTCGCCGGCGGGGCCGCCGCCGGGACCGACCTCACCCTGCGCGGCGAGGCGGATGCGCATGCCGTTGCCGACACCGGCGGGCACCTTGACGGTGATGTCGCGGCGCGACCGCACGCGGCCGTCGCCGCCGCACTTGCGGCACGGGTCCGGGATGGTCTCGCCTGCACCGCGGCAGGTCGGGCACGGACGGGACGTCATGACCTGGCCGAGGAACGAACGCTGCACGGACTGGACCTCGCCGGCGCCGCCACAGGTCGCGCAGACGACCGGCTTCGAATCGCCGTTGGTGCCCGATCCGGCGCAGCCGTCGCACAGGATCGCGGTGTCGACGGTGATGGTCTTGGTGACACCGGTCGCGCATTCCTCGAGCGTCAGGCGCGTACGCAGCAGCGAATCGGCACCGGGCTGCACGCGACCGCGAGGCCCGCGCGCGCCGCCGCCCGCGCCGCCACCGAAGAACGCCTCGAATACGTCGCCGAGACCACCGAACCCGGCGCCGGCGAAGCCGCCCGCACCGCCGCCTCCGGACGCCAGCGGATCGCCGCCGAGGTCGACGATGCGCCGCTTCTCCGGATCCGACAGCACCTCGTAGGCCGCGGAGATCTCCTGGAAGCGCTTCTGCGCCGACTCGTCCGGGTTCACATCCGGGTGATGCTCACGCGCCAGCTTGCGGTACGCGCGCTTGATCTCCTGGTCGGTCGCGTTCTTCGACACGCCGAGCGTCGCGTAGTAGTCCCGTGCCACGTTAGGTTCTCGTCCTTACTTCTCTACACACATGAACGGTGCTCAGCGTTCGCCGAGCACCTCACCGATGTATCTCGCAACGGCCGCAACCGACGCGATGGTTCCCGGATAGTCCATCCGAGTGGGGCCCAGCACACCGAGGCCGCCGAATACGGTACCGGCGGCGCCGTAGCCGGTGGACACCACCGACGTCCCACGCATCTCCGCGACCTGCGTCTCCTCGCCGATCCGGACGGTCACCCGACCCGCGTCCTGGCTGGCCGCGAGCAGCTTGAGCACCACGACCTGCTCCTCGAGGGCCTCGAGGACGGCACGCAGCGACCCGGGCACCCCCGCGTGACCGTCGAAGTCGGCGGCGTTGCGGGTCAGGTTGGCGGTGCCGCCGAGCACCAGTCGCTCCTCGGGATGCTCGACGAGCGTCTCGACGAGGACCGTCGCGCAGCGGATCACCGCGTCGCGCAGATCGTCGGGGGCCTCCTCGGCCAGTTCCGACACGGCGATCGACGCCGCGGCGAGCCGCTTGCCGCACAGCGCCGAGCCGAGCAGCTCGCGCAGTCGGGACAGGTCCTCGTCGTCGACGACATCGCCGAGTTCGACGATGCGCTGATCGACCCGGCCCGAATCGGTGATGAGCACCAGCAGCAGCCGGGCCGGGGTCAGTGCGACGACCTCGAGGTGACGCACCGACGATGCCGACAGCGTCGGGTACTGCACGACCGCGACCTGCCGGGTCAGCTGTGCGAGCAACCGCACCCCGCGGCGCAGCACGTCGTCGAGATCGACACCGGATTCGAGGAACTGGAGGATCGCGCGGCGTTCGGCGGTCGAGAGCGGTTTGACATCGGCGATCCGATCGACGAACTGGCGGTAGCCCTTGTCGGTGGGCACGCGTCCCGAGCTCGTGTGCGGCTGGGTGATGTATCCCTCCGCCTCGAGTACGGCCATGTCGTTGCGGACGGTCGCGCTGGACACGCCGAGGTTGTGCCGCTCGACGAGCGTCTTCGACCCGATGGGTTCCTTGGTGGCGACATAGTCCGCAACGATCGCGCGCAACACCTGGAATCGCCGTTCCTCGGTGCTCGACATCCCCGCCCACCTCCGTATCTGTCGCCACACTTCACGGTTCGGGCCCACGCGCTACCCGCACGCGGCGCCGCGCGCAGTGTGCCTCGTCGTTCCAGTCTAGTCGCCGCTGCGCACTGTCCCGAGGGACTGTCCCGAGGCCGCGGCGGTGCCGTGGGTCCGTCGTACTGTGGATTCATGATTTTCAAGGGTGTCCGGGACGGCAAACCGTATCCCGATCACGGCCTGTCGCTGCGCGACTGGTCTCGGATCCCACCTCGGCAGGTTCGGCTCGACGAGATCGTCACCACCACGAAGGTCCTCGAACTCGATCGGCTGCTGTCGGAGGATTCCACCTTCTACGGCGATCTGTTCCCGCATGCCGTGCAGTGGCAGGGCGTCCTGTATCTCGAGGACGGCCTGCATCGCGCGGTGCGGTCGGCGCTGCGCAACCGCACCGTCATGCACGCGCGGGTGTTCGACTACGACGCGCTGACTCCGGGCGGTTCGCTCGGTCCGGGTGCCGAGATCCCGGGTTCGGGAGTTCCCGGCACGGGGGTTCCGAGCACCGAGGCGAGCTGGATCGACCTCGACACCGGCCTGCCCGACGGGCGAAACGGCAGCTAGACGAGGATCGAGCGGACCACCGCGTCGGCGAGAAGCCGGCCCCGGTCGGTGAGCACCAGGTGATCGCCGCGCAGATCGGCGAGCCCGTCCGCGACGACCGTCCGTGCGGCGTCCCGTTCCGACGCGCCCAGTGCCGCCCACGGCAGGCCGGTGCGCAGCCGGACGGTGAGCATGACGAGTTCGGTGTGGGTGTCGTCGGCGGTGAGTTGCTCGCTGCCGCCGACCGGTAGCCGTCCCTGGGCGAGGGTGTCGGCGTAGCGGGCGGGATGTTTGACGTTCCACCAGCGCACTCCACCGACGTGGCTGTGCGCGCCGGGGCCCGCGCCCCACCAGTCGCCGCCGTCCCAGTACCCGAGATTGTGCGCGCACCGCGCGGACGGGTCGCCGGCTCGCGCCCAGTTGGACACTTCGTACCAGGTCAGCCCGGCTTCCTCGAGCCGCGAATCGATGCGTTCGTAGCGGGCCGCGAGGATGTCGTCGTCGGGTGCGGGCAGTTCCCCGCGGCGCACCTTCCGCGCGAGGGCGGTGCCGTCCTCGACGATCAGCGCGTACGCGGACACATGGTCGACGCCGGCCTCGAGCACGGCGTCGAGGGACCGGTCGAGGTCCTCGTCGCGTTCGCCGGGGGTGCCGTAGATGAGGTCGAGGTTGACGTGCTCGAACCCGGCGGCGCGGGCCTCCCGAGCCGCCGCGACGGGCCGTCCCGGGGTGTGGGTGCGGTCGAGCACGGCCAGTACGTGCGAGGCGGCGGATTGCATGCCCAACGACACGCGGGTGTAACCGGCGTCGCGAATCCGGGCGAAGAACTCGGGTCCGGTCGATTCCGGGTTGGATTCGGTGGTCACCTCGGCGCCGGGGGCGACCCCGAAGCTGGATCGGACGGCGCCGAGCACGTCGGCGAGGCCGTCCGCGCCGAGCAGCGACGGGGTGCCGCCACCGACGAACACGGTGTCCGCGGCGGGTGCGCCGAGCATGTCCGCGGCGATGTCGAGTTCACGCCGCAGGCCCGCGAGCCAGGACTGCGGGGACGCCGACGACCCCAGCTCGCCCGCGGTGTACGTGTTGAAGTCGCAGTAGCCGCAGCGGGTCGCGCAGAAGGGCACGTGCACGTACACCCCGAACGGCCTGCTGCCGACTCCGGCGCGGGCCGCGGCCGGGAGTTCGAATCCGTCGTCGGTCGCGGTTGCGTTGCCCGTTCTCGTCTCGCTCACGGCTTCCAGTGTTCCAGAGCCGGGCGGGCCGCCGACCGGCCGCGGTGCGGTGACCTCGGTATTTCCCGCGATTTGGGTGGAAATGTCGTCCAGGATTCGGCTTCGCCCCCGTGACATGGCACAATGGTCGCCATGACCGGACTCGGAGTGCGACTCGTGGCTCGCCGCCACGTCGACTTCAAGCGCGTCTGCGCGTCCTGCTGTCAGCCTTGTGCCGTCTGTTCCTGCGCCGACTGTCGGTAGTCAGTCACCTACTGCCGCCGGCCGGCACCACCCCCGGCAAGCCCCCAGATCCTGCCGGGTCGAGGCATGTCTGCGCGAAGTACAGCCCACAGCGACGTCCCCGACCCGGTCCCTCGCCAAATCCCAGGAGTCCCTGCATGTCGTCGACCACCGACGTCTCCCCCGCCGGAGATCCCGCCGCTCCCGCACGGCCGCGGGCGGCACGCCCGGCCAAGCGCCGGGCCGAAGGCCAGTGGGCTCTCGGTTACCGCGAGCCGCTCAACGCCAACGAGCAGACCAAGAAGGACGACAATCCGCTCAACGTGCGCCGCCGGATCGAGGAGATCTACGCGCACCAGGGTTTCGACAGCATCGACAAGTCCGATCTGCGCGGCCGGTTCCGCTGGTGGGGTCTCTACACCCAGCGTGAGCAGGGCTACGACGGCACCTACACCGGTGACGAGAACATCGATCTGCTCGAGGCCAAGTACTTCATGATGCGGGTGCGCTGCGACGGCGGCGCGCTCAACGTCGAGCAGGTGCGCACCATCGGCGGCATCTCCACCGAGTTCGGCCGCGACACCGCCGACCTGTCCGACCGGCAGAACGTCCAGTACCACTGGATCGAGGTCGAGAACGTCCCGGAGATCTGGCGGCGCCTCGAGTCGGTGGGCCTGAAGACCACCGAGGCGTGCGGCGACTGCCCGCGCGTGGTGCTCGGTTCCCCGCTCGCCGGTGAGTCCCTCGACGAGATCATCGACGGCACCCCGGCGATCGACGAGATCGTCCGTCGCTACATCGGCGACCCGCAGTACTCGAACCTGCCGCGCAAGTTCAAGACCGCGATCTCCGGACAGCAGGACGTCGTGCACGAGATCAACGACGTCGCGTTCATCGGCGTCGAGCACCCCGAGCACGGTCCCGGCTTCGACCTGTGGGTCGGTGGCGGTCTGTCCACGAACCCGATGCTCGCGCAGCGGGTCGGCGCCTGGATCCCGCTCGACGAGGTTCCGGACGTGTGGGAAGGCGTCGTCGCGGTGTTCCGCGACTACGGTTACCGCCGGCTGCGGTCCAAGGCCCGCCTGAAGTTCCTCATCAAGGACTGGGGCATCGAGAAGTTCCGCGAAGTTCTCGAGACGGAGTACCTGAAGCGCCCGCTGATCGACGGCCCTGCGCCGGAACAGCCCGCCCGCCCCATCGATCACGTCGGCGTGCAGAAGCTGCGCAACGGCCTCAACGCCGTCGGGTTCTCCCCCATCGCGGGCCGCGTGTCCGGCACCATCCTGACGAAGGTCGCCGATGCGGTCGAGCGGATCGGTTCGGACCGGATCCGTTTCACCCCGTACCAGAAGCTGATCGTCCTCGACGTCCCCGACGACAAGGTCGACGAGCTCATCGCCGAGCTCGAACCGCTCGGCCTGCAGGCCCGTCCGTCCGCGTGGCGGCGGAATCTGCTGGCGTGCAGCGGCATCGAGTTCTGCAAGCTGTCGTTCGTCGAGACCCGCAAGCGTTCCCAGGTGCTCGCACCGGAACTCGAGGAGCGGCTCGCGGACATCAACGCGCAGCTCGACGTCCCGATCACCATCAACATCAACGGCTGCCCGAATTCGTGCGGCCGGTCGCAGATCGCGGACATCGGGTTCAAGGGCCAGCTCGTCGACGACGGCGAGGGCAACCAGGTCGAGGGCTACCAGGTGCATCTCGGCGGCAGCCTCGGCCTGGACAGCGGTTTCGGCCGGAAACTGCGGCAGCACAAGGTGAACAGCACCGAGCTCGGCGACTACATCGAGCGAGTGGTGCGCAACTTCGTCAAACAGCGGTCCGAGGGTGAGCGGTTCGCTCAGTGGGCCGTGCGCGCAGAGGAGGCGGACCTTCGATGACCACCACAGAGACCACCGAGGACCTTCGAATTCTCGCCGCGCAGGGGGCTGCGAGCCTCGAAGGCGCCTCGGCACTGGAATTGCTGCAATGGACCGAGGAGACCTTCGGTTCCGCAGTGAGCGGCGACCGCAGCGGCTACGTCGTCGCGTCGAACATGCAGGACGGGGTGCTCGTGCATCTCGCCGCGCAGGTGCGGCCGGGCGTGGACGTGCTGTTCCTCGACACCGGGTACCACTTCGCCGAGACGCTCGGCACCCGGGACGCCGTCACCCAGGTGTACGGGGTGAATCTCGTCGAGGCGAAGGCGGCGCACTCGGTGGCCGAGCAGGACGAGTTGCTCGGCAAGGATCTGTTCGCGCGTGATCCGAACGAGTGCTGCCGGTTGCGGAAGGTGGTGCCGCTGAAGGAAACCCTGAAGGGTTACCGCGCGTGGGTCACCGGCATCCGCCGGGTCGAGGCCCCGACTCGGGCCAACGCGCCGCTCGTCTCGTTCGACGAGGCGTTCGGGTTGGTGAAGATCAACCCGATCGCCGCGTGGTCGGACGAGGACATGCAGAACTACATCGACGAGCACGGGATTCTCGTCAATCCCCTGGTCGACGAGGGCTATCCGTCCATCGGATGCGCCCCCTGCACCGTCAAACCACTTCCCGGAGCCGATCCGCGCAGCGGACGGTGGGCCGGCCGAGCCAAGACCGAATGCGGGTTGCACTCCTCATGACACTCATCGACACGAACCTTTCGGAATCCCGAATCAAGTTGGACGGCAACAAGTTCGACACTCTCGACGCGCTCGAGTCGGAGGCGATCCACGTCTTCCGTGAGGTCGCCGGCGAGTTCGAACGTCCGGTGATCCTGTTCTCCGGCGGCAAGGACTCGACGGTGCTGCTGCACCTCGCGCTCAAGGCCTTCTGGCCCGCGCCGCTGCCGTTCGCGCTGCTGCACGTCGACACGGGACACAACCTGCCCGAGGTTCTGGCCTTCCGCGACCACGTCGTCGAGAAGTACAACCTGCGCCTGCACGTCGCGAAGGTCGAGGACTACCTCGCCGACGGCCGCCTCTCCGAGCGGCCCGACGGCATCCGCAACCCGCTGCAGACCGTTCCGCTGCTCGACGCCATCTCCGAGAACCGCTTCGACGCGGTGTTCGGCGGCGGCCGCCGCGACGAGGAACGCGCCCGCGCCAAGGAGCGGATCTTCTCGCTGCGCAACGCATTCGGGCAGTGGGATCCGAAGCGTCAGCGTCCCGAGCTGTGGAACCTGTACAACGGCAAGCACGCTCCCGGCGAGCACGTCCGGGTGTTCCCGCTCAGCAACTTCACCGAACTCGACATCTGGCGGTACATCGCCCGCGACGACGTCGAGCTCGCGAGCATCTACTACGCGCACCAGCGTCCGGTGTACCGGCGCGACGGCATGTGGATGACCCCCGGCGTGTGGGGCGGCCCCGCCGAGGGCGAGGAACTCGAGACCCGTTCGGTGCGGTACCGCACCGTCGGCGACGGGTCCACCACCGGCGCGATCCTGTCCGAGGCCTCGACCAACGAGGAGATCCTCGCCGAGGTCGCCGCGTCCCGCCTGACCGAGCGCGGTGCGACCCGCGGTGACGACCGAGTTTCCGAAGCGGCCATGGAAGACCGCAAGCGAGAGGGCTATTTCTGATCATGAGCGACCTGCTTCGACTCGCAACAGCGGGCAGCGTCGACGACGGCAAGTCCACCCTGGTGGGCCGCCTGCTGTACGACACCAAGTCCGTCCTGGCCGACCAGATCGACGCGGTCACCCGCGCTTCGGTCGACAAGGGTCTCGACACCCCCGACCTGTCTCTGCTCGTCGACGGCCTGCGCGCCGAACGCGAACAGGGCATCACCATCGACGTCGCCTACCGGTACTTCGCGACCCCGAAGCGCAGCTTCGTGCTCGCGGACACCCCGGGCCACGTCCAGTACACCCGCAACACCGTCTCCGGTGCGTCCACCGCGCAGCTCGTGGTGCTGCTCGTCGACGCCCGCAAGGGTGTGATCTCGCAGACCCGCAAGCACGCCGCTGTCCTCGCGCTGCTCGGTGTGCCGAAGCTGGTGCTCGCGGTGAACAAGATCGACCTCGTCGAGGATCCGGCGACGGTGTTCGCGCAGATCTCCGCCGAGTTCAACGAGCTGACCTCGTCGCTGGGCTGGGCGCCCGAGGACGTGCAGGAGATCCCGGTCTCCGCACTGCACGGCGACAACGTCGCGACCCGCTCGGAGAACACCCCGTACTACGACGGCCCGACGCTCATCGAGCACCTCGAGTCCGTCCCCGTCGACGCCGACGTGCACGGCCGTCACGAGTCCGGCCTGCGCTTCGCGGTCCAGTACGTGATCCGCCCCCGCACCGCCGAGTACCCCGACTACCGCGGCTACGCCGGGCAGATCGCGTCCGGTTCGGTGCGTCCCGGCGACGAGGTCGTCGTGCTGCCCTCGGGCATCCGCACCACCGTCGAGCGCATCGACACCGCGGACGGCGAACTCGACGTCGCGCACGCGGGTCGCTCGGTCACATTGATCCTGGCCGACGACGTCGACATCTCCCGCGGTGACCTCATCGCGTCTCCCGAGAAGGCACCCGAGCCGCTCGGCGAGTTCGAGGCGACCGTGTGCTGGCTCGCCGAGAAGCCGCTGCGCCCCGGCGCCCGGCTGCTGCTCAAGCACGGCACCCGCACGACCCAGGCCATCGTCGGCGCGCTCGAGGAGCGTTTCGACGAGCAGAACCTGACGTCGATCCCCCACCCGGACACGGTGGAGCTCAACGAGATCGCCCGCATCTCGGTGCGCGTCGCGGAGCCGATCCCGGCCGACGACTACACCGTGAACCGCCGCACCGGCAGCTTCCTGCTCGTCGATCCGGCGGGTGGGAACACGCTCGCCGCCGGCCTGGTGGGCAACGGTCTGGCTCAGATCGAGCTCGGGGAATCCGTCCCGGCATGATCCCGGTGATCGCCGTCGCGCACGGCAGCCGTGACCCGCGCTCCGCGCAGGCCATGGCTGCCGCGCTCGCGGCGTTGCGGGCGCGACGACCCGGCTGGTCCGTGCGCCTGGCATTCCTGGATCTCAACGCGCCCTCGGTGCGGCAGGCCCTCGACGCCGTCGCCGCCGAGGGGCATCGGCGCGTGGTCGTCGTTCCGCTGTTGCTGGGCAGCGCATTCCACGCGCGCGTGGATCTGCCCGGTATCCTCGCCGACGCCCGCGTCCGGCACCCCCGTCTCGATGTGGTGTGCACCGACGTCCTCGGCGCCGACCGTCTGCTGACCGCGGCGGCACGGGACCACGTGGCCGCGACCGGCGTCTCGCGCCTCGACCCGTCCGTGGGAATCGCGATGTGCGCGGTCGGTTCCCGGCGACCCGGCGCCGACGCGACAACCGCCGCCGTCGCGCCACGACTGCTCGACGGCACCTCCTGGACCCACGTGCGGGCATGCTTCGCGACGTCGGCCCCCGGTGTCGTCGACGCGCTCACCGAACTCCGCGAGGCCGGTGCCCGCCGGCTCGTCGTCGCGCCGTGGCTGCTCGCTCCCGGTCTCCTGTGGGACCGCACCTGCGACGCCGCGCGGTCCGCCTTCCCCGACGTCCGGTTCGCCGCTCCCCTCGCCACCGGCGACGCCGTCGGATTCCTCGTCGAGCGCCGGTACCACGAGGCACTCGCGGACACCGAGCGCACCCGGGTACTGCGCAGCGCCTGAGCCCGCGCGGCCGCGTGTCGTTCTACCCTGGTTCATCTGCAACGGTTACAACGGATGCCGTTCCCCGTTGCACCGAGGACCAGGAGACTCCCGTGCAGAGCGAATTGCGCCACTACATCGACCGGCTCCGCACCGAGGGGTTCTCCGTGCGCGACGACCACGGGGAAGACCCCGATCTCATCGACATCGACGGCCGCGCCGTCGACACCTGGCGGGAGAACTACCCGTACGACCACCGCATGGACCGCGCGACCTACGAGGTCGAGAAGTACCTGCTGCAGATCGAGCTCCTGAAGTTCCAGTCCTGGTCGCTCGAGAACGGTTCCAAGCACATCATCGTGTTCGAAGGCCGTGACGCCGCCGGCAAGGGCGGCACGATCAAACGCTTCCAGGAGTACATCAACGTGCGGCACGCCCGGGTGGTCGCGCTGAGCAAACCGTCCGAACGCGAGAGCGGTCAGTGGTACCTGCAGCGATACATCGCCCACTTCCCCACGGCCGGTGAGCTCGTCTTGTTCGACCGGTCCTGGTACAACCGCGCCGGTGTGGAACGGGTGATGGGCTTCTGCACCGACGACGAGTACGAGAACTTCATGACGCACGTGCCGCTGTTCGAGCAGCTGATCATCGACGCCGGGATCTCCCTGACCAAGTTCTGGTTCTCGGTGACCCGCAACGAGCAGCGCACCCGGTTCGCGATCCGCCAGCTCGATCCGGTCCGCCGCTGGAAGCTGTCGAACATGGACCTCGAGTCACTGGACAAGTGGGAGAAGTACACCGAGGCGAAGGAGGAGATGTTCCGACGGACGGACACCGACCACGCGCCGTGGACCACGATCAAATCCAACGACAAGAAGCGCGCACGCATCAACGCGATGCGGCACTTCCTGAACAGGTTCGACTACGACGACAAGGACCGGCAGGTGGTGTTCGACCCCGACCCGAAGATCGTGCAACGCGGAAAGCACGCCGTCGGAGACTGATCCGCCTCGCGTGCGGAATGCTGACAAGATCGTGGGATCTGGCTCACACTGGATGGGAGTCCAAGGAGTCACCACCATGAGCACAGCATCGATCAGACGCGGAATCGTGGCGGGCATCGACGGATCGGACAGCGCGCTGGGTGCCGCGCGCTGGGCAGCCTCCGTCGCGCAACGGTTCGGCGAGCCTCTCCACCTGCTCCATGTGCAACCGAACGGATCCGGGGGCGACTACGGCGACCCCGAAGGACTCCTCGACGTCGCCGAGACCGCGGTGCGGGCCGGACCGGGTGGGGTCGAGATCGAACGCGACATCGAACACGGCACACCGCAGAAGGTGCTGGTCGAGAAGTCCGGAACGGCCCGGATGATCGTGCTCGGTCACCTGACGACCACGGAGTGGCAGTCGATGTTCCACGGCTCCGACGTCGTGTACACGACCAATCACGCGAAGTGCCCGGTCGTGTCGTGGCGCGGCGAACCGCCCCCCGAGGCGGTCAACGGCCGTCCCGTGGCCGTCGGGGTCGACGGCAGTGAACTCAGCGTCAAGGCGATCGAGCACGCCTTCGAGTTCGCGGCGTTCGTCGGTGCCCCCTTGGTCGCCGTCCACAGCTGGACCGAACAGTCCACCCTCACCTACGGGGAGGGTTCCCGGTTCATCGACTGGGAGGACTACGTGAAACAGCAGACCGCGATGGTGGCCGAGAGCCTCGCCGGATGGCGGAGCCGCTACCCCGACGTGGAGGTCACGCACAGCGTCGAGCGCGGCAAGCCGGAGGAGGCGCTGCTCGAGCATTCCGCGCGGTCGCAGCTGGTCGTCGTCGGCAGCCACGGCCGCAGCCCGATGACCGCCGCGGTGCTCGGATCCACCAGCCAGTCGCTGCTGCATCACGCGCTGTGCCCGGTCCTGGTCGCCCGGGAGAGCTGACCGGACCGGGCGGCGATCGTCAGACGCCGGTCACCACGACCTCGTCGAGGGCGGGCGGCCGGGTGGCGCGGGCGTAGACGGTCTCCCCCGGACGCAGCCCCAGGGCCTGCGCGTCGCCGCGCGTGACCTGCGCGGTGAACGATTCGCCGGTGGCTTCGTTGTGCAGCTCCACCCGCACCTCGAATCCGAGGTGCACGACCCGTTCGACAGTCGCGCGGGTGATCCCCAGCGACTCGGCGGTGCCCTCGCTCCGAGCCTCGGCGAGTTCCGGGGTGCGACCGAGCCGGATGTCGTGCGGCCGCACCAGCTGCCCGTTGAGCTTGGAGACGCTGCCGAGGAACGACATCACGAAGTCGTTGTCGGGGCGATCGTAGAGATCCTCGGGCGTCCCGACCTGCTCGATCCGGCCACGGTTGAGGACCGCGATCCGGTCGGCGATGTCGAGCGCTTCCTCCTGGTCGTGGGTGACCAGCACGGTCGTCACGTGCACCTCGTCGTGCAGCCGGCGCAGCCAGGTGCGCAGATCGGCGCGGACCTTCGCGTCCAGCGCGCCGAACGGCTCGTCGAGCAGCAGCACCTGCGGGTCGACGGCGAGCGCGCGGGCCAGGGCCATACGCTGACGCTGACCACCGGACAGCTGCGCCGGGTAGCGCTGCTGGAATCCGTCGAGCCCGACGATTTCGAGCAGCTCCCCCACCTTCTTGTCGATCTCGGCCTTCGGGCGCTTGCGGATCTTCAGGCCGAACGCGACGTTCTCCCGCACGGTCATGTGCTTGAACGCGGCGTAGTGCTGGAACACGAACCCGATGTCGCGCTTCTGCGGCGTCACGTCGGTGACGTCCTTGCCCGCGATGTGCACGGTGCCGGAGTCGAGGGTCTCGAGACCCGCGATCGACCGCAGCAACGTCGACTTGCCGGAGCCGGACGGGCCGAGCAGCGCGGTCAGCGAACCGGAGGGAATCTCGATGTCGACGTTGTCGAGCGCCGCGAAATCCCCGTAGTTCTTGCGGGCCCCGGTGACGGTGATCATTTGTCGGCACTCCTCTTGCGGTCGAGCAGGGTCATCAGCAGCAGCACGAGCACGGCGATGGCCATGAGCAGGGTCGCGGCACTGTAGGCACCGAAGGTGTTGTGGTCATCGATGTACCGGGCGTGCACCAGCAGCGTCAACGTCTGGGAGACACCGGGGAACCCGGACGACACCATGATGACCGCACCGAATTCGCCGAGTGCGCGGGCGACGGTGAGCACGATGCCGTAGGTCAGGCCCCAGCGGATGGCCGGCAGCGTGATCCGCCAGAACGTCTGCCACGCGTTCGCACCGAGGGTGGCGGCGGCCTGTTCCTGTTCCTCGCCGATCTCGTGCAGGACCGGTTCGACCTCCCGCACCACGAACGGCAACGTCACGAAGATCGTGGCGATCACCATGCCGGGCAGGCCGAAGATCACCTTGAGTCCGAGGGACTCGAGGCCGCCGAACCAGCCGCCGGCGCCCCACAACATGATCAGGGCGACACCGACCACGATCGGTGACACCGCGAACGGCAGGTCCACGACCGACTGCAGCAGACCGCGACCCGGGAAGCGGCCGCGCACGAGCGCGAGCGCGACGACGATGCCGAAGACGACGTTGAGCGGCACCACGATCGCGACGATGAGCAGCGACAGGTTCAGTGCCGAGATCGCGGCCGGCGTGCTGATCGACTCGACGAACGCCATGATGCCGTTCTCGAACGTGCGGTACAGGATGACGCCGATCGGCACGAGCAACAGGAAGAAGAGGTAACCCAGCGCGACGGTGCGCAGGGAGATCCGGGTGAACGCGGAGAGTTTCACGCGTCGTTCTCCTCTCGGCGCCGGCCGCGGTTCGCGACGACCCGCAGCACGAACAGCGCGACGAACGCGATGAACAGCAGAGCGACCGACACGGCGGCGGCGTTGACCGGCCGGTCGATCTCGATCTGCTGCTGGATGTACTGCGACGCCATCTGCGTCTTGTACGGGATGTTGCCGCCGATGAGCACGATCGAGCCGTATTCGCCGATGGCGCGGGCGAATGCGAGACCGGCACCGCCGAGGATGGCGGGCCCGAGGGTCGGCAGGACGACGGAACGGAAGATGGTGAAGTTGTCGGCACCGAGCGACGCCGCCGCCTCCTCGACCTCCCGATCGGTTTCGAGCAGCACCGGTTGCACGGCCCGGACCACGAACGGCAGCGTCACGAACGCGAGCGCGATGATCAGACCGGGCTGGGTTGCGTTCAGGTGCAGGCCGATCGGGCTCATCGGCCCGTACAGCGACAGCAGCACGATGCTGGCGACGATCGTGGGCAGCGCGAACGGCAGGTCGATCAGCGCGTTGACGACCTTCTTGCCCGGGAACTCGTCGCGCACCAGCACCCAGGCGATGAGGGTTCCCATCACCGCGTTGATCAACGCGACGATCACCGACACGACGACGGTGATCCGCAGCGTGGCCAGCGCGGCCGGGGCGGTGAGAGCGTCGACGAAGCCGGACAGCCCGTCGGCGAACGCGTGGGTGGTCAGTGCCGCGAGCGGCAGCAGGACGATGATGCTCAGCCACAGGGTGGCGACGCCGACGCCGAGTGGGCCGACCGTTCCGGTGAAGGCGAACAGCGGCTTCCGGCGGCGCGCCACCGGGGCGGGAGCTGGTGCTCCCGCCCCGGGGCGTGTCTCGGTGGTACTCACGGAACGGGCCTACTTCGTGGCGTTGTCGTAGATCACGGCGATCGAGCCGGTGCCCTGCTTGAACAGGTCGGCGTCGACGGCAGACCAGCCGCCGAGGTCTGCGATGGTCCACAGCTTCTGCGGCTGCGGGAAGTCGGCCGCAAACTCCTCGGCGACGGCCGGGTCGACCGGACGGAATCCGGCCTGCGCCCACAGGCGCTGCGCCTCGGTGGTGTACAGGTAGTCGTTGAACGCCTGGGCCTTGTCCGCGTTCGGGGAGTTCGTCAGCACCGCGGCCGGGTTCTCGATCTTGAACGTGACCGGCGGGGTGACGTGCTCGACGGGGTCCCCGTTGCGTTCGGCGAACAGGGCCTCGTTCTCGTAGCTGAGCAGAACGTCACCGGAGCCCTGCAGGAACGCCTCGGTCGCTTCGCGGCCGGACTTCGGCTGGATCTTGACGTGCTCGGTCACGAGCTGGTTGACGAAGTCCAGGCCGGCCTGGGGGTTGGCCCCGCCCTCGCTCTTCGCGGCGTACGGCGCGAGCAGGTTCCACTTGGCCGATCCCGAGCTGAACGGATTGGGGGTCACGACCTCGAGACCCGGCTGGAGCAGGTCGTCCCAGTCCTGGATGTTCTTCGGGTTGCCCTCGCGGACCACGATCGTCACGACGGAGCCGAAGGGAATGCCGTTGTAGGCACCGGTGTTCCAGTCCGCGTCGACGAGACCCGCGTCGACGAGGCGGGTGATGTCGGGTTCGACGGAGAAGTTGACGAAGTCGGCGGCCGCACCGTCCTTGACCTTGCGCGACTGGTCGCCGGAGGCGCCGTAGGACTGCTGGAAGGCAACGCCCTCGCCCTCTTCGGTGGCGTTGAAAGCGGGGATGATCAGGTCGAAGCCGGGCTTCGGGACCGCGTAGGCGTACAGGTTGACGGTGCCGCCGGAGCCGTCCGCCGCGCTGTCCTCACCGCCGACGGTGTCGCTCGCGCCGCCCGCGCAAGCGGACAGCGCGGTCGCGGTGGCTGCCGCGAGGGCCGCGAACACGAGGGCAGAACGTTTCTTCATGGGACAGGGGCCTTCCTACAAGAGCGGTGTACGGAGGTGGTGACCCGCAGAAATCGGCACCGGAAGGCTCCGTGCGCACTACCCGAGGCGTCCGGCGGATACCGGGGATCGGCACACGGAAGATCGATCGAGATTGCCCGGAAGCCGGTGCGGCGATGCCGCGGGTCGGGAAGGATCGATCAGCGACAACAGCTGACGTCGGCAACCGACAAGCTGCCGACAGCGATCAGCGCCAGCTCGTGGCGCACGCGGGGCAGTGTGGTTACGGACACGCCGGAGACTCTAGCAGAGCCGCCGATCATGCCCGACCGCGCGGTCAGCGGGTGAGAAACCAGGCGACGACGACGATGGCGAGCAGCGCGATCAGCGCCAGGGTCACGCGTGAGCGCGGCATGTCAGCGGTCCTTCGTCGTCGGTTCGGTCGTGGCGGGGACGGGCACATCGTGTTCGCGGCGTCCGACGGCCGCGAACACCCCTGCGAGAACGCGGTCGAGCAGCCAGGCCGCGCCGGCGCACAGCGGCACCATCACGAGCAGTACCAATGCGGCCTGCGGCACGAAGGACAGTCCGGCGAGCCACAGCTCGAATCCGTCCCACCACGATGCCACCCGGTCCACGCACCCACCTTAGACGGCGGCTCCACGACCACCGAATCCTCGGCCGTTCCCCGTGCAGGCGGAGCGCGCCGGACCGAGAATTGTGTGATGGGAGCCACGATCGACTTCGACGACCCCGATCCCGACGACCGGCCGCCGCCGATACTCCACCGGAGCCCGTATCCGCCGATCGACGACTACGCGTTCCTGTCGGACTGCGAGACGACCTGCCTGGTCGCCCGCAACGGCGCCGTCGAGTGGATGTGCCTGCCCCGGCCGGATTCGCCGAGCGTGTTCGGTTCGATCCTCGACCGCAGCGCGGGGCATTTCCGGATCGGCCCGCACGGACACACCGTGCCCGCAGCGCGCCGCTACCTTCCCGGTGGGCTGATTCTCGAGACCACCTGGCAGACCGAGACCGGCTGGATCGTGGTACGCGACGCGCTGGTGATGGGTCCGTGGCACGCGGTCGACGACCGGTCGCGCACGCATCGCCGGACGCCGCCGGACTGGGATGCCGAGCACGTGTTGCTGCGCACGATCCGCTGCGTGAGCGGCACCGTGGAGTTCGAGATGAGCTGCGAGCCTGCGTTCGACTACAACCGGGAGTCCACGATGTGGGAGTACACCGGCAAGGTGTACGAGGAGGCGACCGCGCGCTGCCGGCCGGAAACGGCCGGTTCGCATCCGGAACTTCGCCTGACGACCGATATGCGCCTGGGTCTCGAAGGACGTGAGGCGCGCGCTCGCACCCGGATGTACAAGGGTGACAGTGTGTTCGTGGCCCTGTCGTGGTCCGACCACCCGGCTCCGAAGACGTTCGCGGAGGCGGCCGCGAAAATGGCTGCCACCGCAGACTTCTGGCGCGAGTGGATCACCACGGGCCGATTCCCGGATCATCCGTGGCGCAGCTATCTGCAGCGCAGTGCGCTGACGTTGAAGGGCCTGACCTACGCGCCGACCGGGGCACTGCTCGCGGCGTCGACCACCTCGCTGCCGGAAACTCCCGGCGGTGAACGCAACTGGGACTACCGCTACGCGTGGGTGCGTGATTCGACGTTCGCTCTGTGGGGCCTGTACACGCTGGGACTCGACCGGGAGGCCGACGACTTCTTCTCGTTCATCTCCGACGCGAGCCGTGACCAGCACGGCGTTCCCCGTCCGCTCCAGGTGATGTACGGGGTCGGCGGGGAACGTACCCTCGAGGAATCCGAACTCAACCATATGTGCGGCTACGACGAGGCCAGGCCGGTGCGGATCGGCAACGGCGCCTACCACCAGTCGCAGCACGACATCTGGGGCACCATGCTCGATTCGGTCTACCTCCACGTCAAATCCCGTGAGCACGTACCCGATTCGCTGTGGCCGTTGCTGAAACTCCAGGTCGAGGAGGCGTTGAAACACTGGCGGGAACCCGACCGCGGAATCTGGGAGGTACGCGGCGAACCCCAGCACTTCGTCTCGTCGAAGGTGATGTGCTGGGTCGCCCTCGACCGCGGCGCGAAACTCGCTGTGATGCAGGGCGAGAAGAGCTACGCGATGCAGTGGCAGAAGATGGCCGACGAGATCAAGGCCGACGTCCTCGCGCACGGCGTCGACGAACGCGGGGTGTTCACCCAGCGGTACGGGCATCCGTCTCTGGATGCGTCGGCGCTGCTGATTCCACTGCTACGGTTCCTGCCGGCCGACGATCCGCGGGTCCGCGCGACGGTGCTCGCCATCGCCGACGAACTCACCGAACACGGCCTGGTGCTGCGCTACCGGGTCGAGACCACCGACGACGGTCTTGCCGGCGAGGAGGGCACCTTCACGATCTGTTCGTTCTGGCTGGTGTCGGCACTGGTCGAGATCGGCGAGGTGGAGCGGGCCCGCGCGCTGTGCGAGCGGTTGCTCGGCTTCGCCAGCCCGCTCGAACTCTATGCCGAGGAGATCGATCCGCACACCGGCCGTCACCTGGGCAACTTCCCGCAGGCGTTCACCCACCTGGCCCAGATCAACGCGGTGGTGCACGTCATCCGCGCGGAGGAGCAGATCCAGACCGGCGCGTTCCACCCCGCCCATCTCCACCCGTCCTGATCTCAGGCGCCGGCGATCGCCTCGAGCTGCGGCCGGATCGTGTCGAGCGCGTAGCCGATGGACAGCGACGAGGGCGTGTTGAACGCGGCGACGGTCGGGTAGTCGACGACGGCGAGACCCCCACCGGTGACCGCGGGCAGATCGGCGAAGCCGGGCAGCGCCATCAGATCCTGTTCGGTTCCGCCGTTCGGCAGGATGATCAGCAGATCCGCGACGAGCGCGTCGACCCGCTCCGGGCTGAACATCAGGCGGCCCTGGCCGACCCCCGCCTCCTCCACGAGCGACGGCGGCAGCGTCATGCCCAGCTGCTCGAACAGCGCGGCAGCGCCGTCCTCGGGGTCCGCGACGACGACGAACTGTCCCTGCCCGACCACATACTGGGACAGCACCCCGGTCCGGCCCGCGAGCCCCGGCAGTGCGGCCTCCGCGATCTCGGCCTCACGATCGGAGATGATCTTCTCCGCGTCGTCGCTGCGCCCGAGGATCTCGCCGAGCACGCGGACCTGCTCGTCCCAGCGGTCGACGCCGGTGTCGCCGAGCGGCGCGACCGTCGGCGCGACGGCGGACAGCGTGTCGAAATCCGCCTCGGAATCGACGAGCCACGATCCGAGTACGAGATCGGGTTGCAGCGAAGCGATCTGCTCGACGGGGAGGTCGCCGCCGGTCAGGAGGGAGGCGGCGTCGAGTGCGACCGCGTCGGCGGCGACGTCCTGCTGCCACGGGAACAGGCCGCGCTCGTCGCCCATGCTGCCGGCGCTGAGGTACGCCACCGGCTGGACCCCGAATTCGAGCAGTGCATCGACCCACTGCCCGGAGGTGGCGACGATGCGCTCGGGGGTGCCGTCGACGGCCGTGGTGCCGTAGACGTGCTCGACGGTGACGGACTCCCCCGAGGTCGTCCCGGTCGTGTCCTCGTCGCTCGCACAACCTGCGACGAGGACGGTCGCGACGGCGGCGGCCAGTGCGAATCGAACCCTCATGAAGCCCTCCCCCGTACTCGCGAATTTAGGGAAGGCTACCTTACATAGCGCGGAAGCTGCTATTGCTTGCCGAACCGGGCGAGCAGCGCCTCCGTCTGCGTCGCGATGTCCCGGACGACGTCCCCGGCCGGCCGCTGCTCCCGAACGAGACCGGCCGCCTCCCCCGCGTACACGACCCCGACGTCCGGATCGTCGGCGACGTACGCGTCGGCGAGGGTCTGCTCGTCCGCGCCGCGACCGTGCCAGTTCGCGGTGAAGTCGTTGGTGAGCGCACGCCCGCCCCACCGCTCCGGCCACGGCATGTGCCGCGCCTTGTCGAAGATGTCGGTGTAGACGGTGTCGCCGCTGCCGGCGTCGACCAGCTTCTGCCGGGCATAGGCCGGCCCGACGGTCTCCGGACTCGCCAGCAGGGCCGTACCGACGTACGCTCCCTCGGCGCCGGCCGCGAGCACCGCCGCCAGACCGCGGCCCGATGCGATCCCGCCCGCCGCGAGCACCGGCAGCGACGTCGACTCGAGAACCTCCTGCAGCAGCGGCAGCGTGCCGACCCGGCCGGTGTGTCCGCCCGCCTCGTGGCCCTGCGCGACGACCGCGTCGACTCCCGCCGCCTCGACGACCCGCAGATCGTCGATCGAGTTGATCTGCGAGATGGCCAGCGCCCCCGCGTCGTGCACGCGTTGCACGTAGGGCGCGGGATCGCCGAACGACAGCGACACCACCCGCGGCCGCAGGTCGAGCACCGTACCGAGGAGCGTGGCGTCGTCGGCCAGGGCCCAGGTCATCAGGCCGAACCCGAGCAGCCCCCCACCGATCTCCCGCGCCGTCTGCGCTTCGGCCTCGAGCCACTCGGCGGTGTGGAAGCGGGCCGCGCCGATCAGGCCGATGCCGCCGGCGCGGGTGACCGCCCCGGCGAGGGCCCCACCGGCCCGCCCCACCATCGGCGCCCCGACGAGCGGAACAGTGATTCCGAGTTCACGGGTGAGCCAGGTGTCGAGCACGGTGGGTTCCTTCCGTCGGCCGGACCTACTTCTCGGGCTACTTCTTGGGCTTGTCGGATGCAGCCTCCGACGACAGCGCCGCGACGAACGCTTCCTGCGGCACGTCGACGCGACCGATCGTCTTCATGCGCTTCTTGCCTTCCTTCTGCTTCTCGAGCAGCTTGCGCTTACGGCTGATGTCGCCGCCGTAGCACTTGGCGAGCACGTCCTTGCGGATGGCGCGGATGTTCTCGCGCGCGATGATCTTCGATCCGATCGCGGCCTGCACCGGCACCTCGAACTGCTGGCGCGGGATGAGCTCCTTGAGCTTCGTGGTCATCTTGTTGCCGTATGCGGCCGCGGCGTCCTTGTGCACGATCGCGCTGAACGCGTCGACAGCCTCGCCCTGCAGCAGGATGTCGACCTTCACCAGCGCGGCCTGCTGCTCGCCGGCCTCCTCGTAGTCGAGGCTCGCGTAGCCGCGGGTCCGGGACTTGAGCGAGTCGAAGAAGTCGAAGATGATCTCGGCCATCGGCAGCGTGTAGCGCAGCTCGACGCGGGTCTCGGACAGGTAGTCCATGCCGCCGAGCTCGCCGCGGCGGCTCTGGCACAGCTCCATGATCGAGCCGATGAACTCGCTCGGCGCGATGATCGTGCATTTGACGATCGGCTCGTAGATCTCGCGGGCCTTGCCCTCGGGCCAGTAGGACGGGTTGGTGACGATGTGTTCCTGGCCGCCCTCGAGGACGACGCGGTACACGACGTTCGGTGCCGTCGAGATCAGGTCGAGGCCGAACTCACGCTCGAGCCGTTCGCGGGTGATCTCCATGTGCAGCAGGCCGAGGAAGCCGCAGCGGAAGCCGAAGCCGAGCGCGACGGAGGTCTCCGGCTCGTAGGTCAGCGCCGCGTCGTTGAGCTGCAGCTTGTCGAGGGCATCGCGCAGGTCCGGGTAGTCGGAGCCGTCCACCGGGTACAGACCCGAGTAGACCATCGGGCGCGGCTCGCGGTAGCCGGTGAGCGGTTCGGTCGCGCCGTTGCGCGCGGTCGTCACGGTGTCGCCGACCTTCGACTGGCGCACGTCCTTCACGCCGGTGATGAGGTAGCCCACCTCGCCGACGCCGAGACCGGCCGTCGCCTTCGGTTCGGGCGAGACGATGCCGACCTCCAGCAGTTCGTGGGTCGCACCGGTCGACATCATCTTGATCTTCTCGCGCGGCACGATCTTGCCGTCGACGACACGAACGTACGTGACGACACCGCGGTAGGTGTCGTACACCGAGTCGAAGATCATGGCGCGGGCCGGCGCGTCCGGGTCCCCGACGGGCGGCGGGACCTGCCGGATCACCTCGTCGAGCAGTTCCGCCACACCCACACCGGTCTTGCCGGACACGCGCAGCACGTCGTCGGGTTCGCAGCCGATGATGTTGGCGATCTCCGCGGCGTAGCGGTCGGGATCGGCGGCGGGCAGGTCGATCTTGTTGAGGACCGGGATGATCGTCAGGTCCTTGTCGAGCGCGAGGTAGAGGTTCGCGAGGGTCTGTGCCTCGATGCCCTGCGCCGCGTCGACGAGCAGCACCGCGCCCTCACAGGCTTCGAGCGCGCGGGACACCTCGTAGGTGAAGTCGACGTGCCCGGGCGTGTCGATCAGGTGCATGACGTACTCTTCGTCGCCGACCTTCCAGGGCAGCCGCACGTTCTGTGCCTTGATGGTGATGCCGCGTTCGCGCTCGATGTCCATCCGGTCGAGGTACTGCGCGCGCATCGCGCGTTCCTCGACGACACCGGTGAGCTGCAGCATCCGGTCGGCGAGGGTGGATTTGCCGTGGTCGATGTGCGCGATGATGCAGAAGTTCCGGATCTTCGACGGATCCGTGAACGTCTTTTCCGCAAAGTTGCTGCTCAAGCCTTGTTCCCTCGTCTCACTCGCACACCGACACCGACCGGGTCGTCGCGACCGGTCCCGTTCTCGTCCCGCTACAGGATCGCATCAGCCACGATCCGCGCCTTCCCATCATCCCCCGGACCCCGCTCGGCAGGCACATCCAGGGTCGCGGCGGGGTCCGCCCGAGACTCTGCTCGGTACTTCGCTCAGGACGCAGACGGCTTCGGGGCGTCCCGTTTGCCGTGGCGGTTGATGCGCACGCGCAGATCGTCGAGCCCGACCTCGTGGCCGTCCTCGCTGCGGATCTGCACCCGGACCGGCGCGCTCGTGGCGTCCTCGACGAGCTGCAGCGGTCCGCCGTCGTCGTGCAGATACTTGTCGCCCCACTGCATGAGCGCGAGCACTGCGGGCAGCAGATCACGGCCCATGTCGGTGAGCACGTATTCGTAGCGCGTGCGCTGCCCCGGTTCCCGGTACGGGCTCTTGGCGAGCAATCCGGCTTCGACGAGTTCCTTCAGCCGCGCCGAGGCGACGGCCTCGGTGATGCCCACCCGCTGCGCGAAGTCGTCGAACCGGGTGGTGCCGTAGTACGCCTCCCGCAGTAGCAGCATCGCGGATCGGGTTCCGACGATCCGCATCGCGCGGCTGATCGAGCAGTGCTCACCGGTTTCCCACGCCGACCGGTCCGCGAGGGGTCCTTCGAGCTTCATCGCCATGCCCTCAGAATACTGACTTTCGGCCGCTATAGTCAGATCCGTCGTTGCTGGGTATGGTTTTGCATAGCTAGATGGTTGCAGTCAGCAGACCGAGCGTCCGGGATCCGACCCGGCGCTCACGAACGAGAAGGACTCCGATGAGAGACGCAGTGATCGTCGAGGCCGTCCGCAGTCCCCTGGGCCGGGGCCGGGAAACCGGTGCGCTGCACGACGTGCACCCCGTGGACCTGATGGCCCACAGCCTCCGCGCCGTCGTCGACCGCAGCGGCGTCGACCCGAACCTGATCGACGACGTGATCGGCGGCGTCGTCAGCACCGTCGGCGAGCAGGGCGCCAACGTCACCCGGCGCGCGGCACTCGCCGCCGGGTATCCGGAATCGGTGCCGGCCACCACCGTCGACCGGCAGTGCGGCAGCAGCCAGCAGGCGTTGCACTTCGCGGCACAGGGAGTGATCGCCGGCGCATACGACATCGCCGTTGCGGCCGGGGTCGAGTCGATGAGCCGGGTGCCGATGGGATCGAGCATGCTCGGGACGACCGATCCGAGCGGCGTCGCGTTCGCCGAACGCTACCCCGACGGCCTGGTGCCCCAGGGCATCAGCGCCGAGCTGATCGCCGCGCGCTGGGGCATCTCCCGCACGCAGATGGACGAGTTCGCGCTCGGCAGCCACGCGAGGGCGGCGACCGCCACGAAGAACGGTCTGTTCGACGCGGAGATCAGCCCCGTCGGCGAGGTTCGCACCGACGAAGGCATCCGCGTCGGCAGCACCCTGGAAACCCTGGCCGGGTTGCGTCCCGCCTACTTCGACGAGGCGATGGCGCGCAGGTTCCCGCGGATCGAGTGGAACGTGACGGCCGCCAACGCCAGTCAGGTCACCGACGGCAGCGCGGCGCTGCTGGTCACCACGAGCGAGCGGGCCGCACAGCTCGGGCTGACGCCGCTCGCCCGGGTGCACAGCGTCGCGGTCGCCGGGGACGACCCGCTGCTGATGCTGACCGCCGTCGTTCCCGCCACCCGCAAGGTGCTGGCGCGCGCCGGACTGACCCTCGACGACATCGACCTGTTCGAGGTCAACGAGGCGTTCGCGTCGGTGGTGCTCGCCTGGGCTCAGGAGACCGGCGCAGACCTGAACAAGGTGAACGTCCACGGCGGTGCCATCGCGCTCGGGCACCCGCTCGGGGCCAGCGGCGCCCGCCTGACGACCACGCTGATTCACGCACTGCATGAGCGCGGCGGTCGCTTCGGACTCCAGACGATGTGCGAGGCCGGAGGATTGGCGAACGCCACCGTCATCGAACGGCTGTGACCACCGAAACTACCGACCCACCGAAGGAACGAATCATGAACATCCAAGGACGCACCGTGCTCGTTACGGGCGCAACCGGAGGGCTGGGCCGGGAGTTCGTCCGCCAGTTCCTCGCTCGCGGAGCTCACCGCGTGTACGCCGCAGCGCGGCGCGATCACGACTGGCACGACGAACGCGTCGTCCCGATCCACCTCGACGTCACCGACCCCGATTCGATCCGGGCGGCGGCCGCCGCGGCGACCGATGTGGATGTGGTCGTGAACAACGCGGGGATCACCGGTGCATCCTCGCTGCTCACCTCCCCGATCGACGAGATCCGGGCCACGTTCGAGACCAATGTCTTCGGGCCGCTCGAACTCGTCCGCGCCGTCGCGCCCACCCTGGCGCGGCGCGGCGGCGGCGCCGTGATCGACGTGCACTCGGTGCTGAGCTGGCTGGCGGCGCCCGGGGCGTACAGCCCGTCCAAGGCCGCGTTCTGGGGTCTGACGAACACGCTGCGGCTCGAGTTGGCGGGACAGGGAACCCAGGTGGTCGGCGCTCATCTCGCCTACACCGACACCCCGATGATCGCGCACCTCGACGTCCCCAAGTCCGACCCCGCCGTCGTCGTCTCCCGCATCCTCGACGCTCTCGAGGACGGCGTGGACGAGGCGCTCGCCGACGAGGTGACGACCGGGTTCAGGGCAGTGCTCTCGACCGCCACCACCGGCCGGGTCCCGAGCCGCGCCTGACGAGCCGTCCGGTTCGGTCGATACCGCCCGAAACGACGGTTGGTGTACCGGTATTCCGATACACCAACCGTCATGACGGGCACGTCTGTGTCAGGCGTCGACCTGCTCGTAGTGTTCGACGGTCGGGAACGGGTCGTAGAAGTGGTGCAGCAGCCGACGCCACTGCTGGTAGTCCGCCGATCCGCGAAATCCCTCGGTGTGGTCCTCGAGGGTGTCCCATTCGACGAGCAGCAGGTAGGCGCCGGGCCGTTCGATGCAGCGGGACAGGCTCAGCCGGCGGAAGCCGGGCATCCGGGCGATGATCTGCCGGGCCTGAGCGAAGGCTGCTTCGAACTCGGTGGACATGCCCGGTTTCACCTGCAGCGGTGCGTGTTCGAGAATCACCTGCGCAGCGTAGTGCTCCCGACCGCGCCGGGCGTGTGCAACGACCGTCGGCCCGCTCCGGGCCCTACGCTCGAGGTCGTGTACAGCGACGACACCCCCGCCTTCGACCGCCTCCTCGCCGGCCTGCGCGCCCGCCGCGACCTCGCGGCCCAGCGCGCCACCGAAGCCGGTCTCGGGGAGCTCGCCGAGTTCGGCACCGTCGAGATCACCGTCGCCGAGCTCGACCAGCTCCTCGCCAAGATCGACGACCTCGACACCCAACTCATGACCCACGAATTCGTCGCCGGCCAACACCTCAAACAGACCCGAGTCACGGCCGCCATGATCGAGGACCTCGAGCAGGCCGTCGCCGGCCAGGACGGCCCCCTCGCCGACGCCATCATCGGCATCCTCGAGGCCCGTACGCGCCGTAAGGGCCGTTGACCTGCCGCCACGGACGCTGCCGCCGCGGCGCCGCTAAGCTCGGCGACCGTGGCTGGTACGTGGAAGAAACTCGGAAAGCAACTGGGCAAGCTGGCGGTCGAGCAGGGTCCTCGGCTGCTCGAGCAACTGCAGCGATCCGGTGCCTTGGACAAGGCCCGCATCGTGGCTGAGGGCAGAGCACGCACCGCACTCGGCGGCTCGGCGCAGACCCGTCGGCCCGCCCCCACACCCGGCCGGCCGGTGACCTCGCGCAGCGCACCCACCGCGCACCGGGCGCGGCGCATCGACTATGCGCCCGACCTCGACGGTCGCGCCGATCCCGGTGAGATCGTGTGGACGTGGGTCGCCTACGAGGAGGACGCGAGCCAGGGCAAGGACCGGCCCGTTCTCGTCGTCGGCCGCAACGGCTCGACGCTGCTCGGTCTGATGCTCTCGTCGAACAGCGACCGCGACGGGCACCGCGACTGGCTCGCACTGGGCCCGGGCGCCTGGGACGCCGAGAACCGGCCGAGCTGGGTTCGGCTCGACCGGGTTCTCGATGTCCCCGAGGAAGGCATCCGGCGCGAAGGCGCGATCCTGGACCGCAGGCGGTTCGACGCGGTCGCCGCCCGCCTGCGCTCCGACTTCGGCTGGCAGTGAAGCCGGAGCGCAGCGAGACAGCGGTCGCGCGTTACGCGCGCAGGCCGCGGGTGTTGCCGAACAGCAGCCGGTAGACCAGCGCGCCCAGCGCACCGCCGATCAGCGGGAACACGATGAACACCCACAACTGGCCGAGCGCACCGACCTGGTAGGGCGCGACCGCGAGGCTGCGCGCCGGGTTGACCGAGGTGTTGTCGATCGGGATCGCGATCAGGTGGATCACCACGAGGGTGAAACCGATCGCGACACCGGCCATGAGCACGTCCGACACCTGATCGGTGGCCGAGAGCACCACGAACACCAGCAGCGCGGTGAGCAGCACCTCGATCAGGATCGTGGCGCCGAGGCCGTAACCCTCCTCCAGCACCCCACCGAGCGGGCCGGTGATCGCCGACGGACTGTGCGCACCCCAGCCGTTGGCACCGAGACCGTCCACGGTGCGGTCGTAGGACGGAAGCGACTGCGCGATCGTGTAGATCACCACACCGGCGAGCAGACCGCCGATGAACTGCGCGACCCAGTAGCCGACGGCACGCGCCGCGGTGATGTGGCCGACGATCAACTGGCCCACGGTGACTGCGGGATTGACGTGGCAGCCCGAGATCGGGCCGATCGTGTAGACGAGGAACAGCAGCGTGAGGCCGAATGCCAGCGCGACACCGAGATTGCCGACCTTCGCCCCGGCGAACACCGCCGTGCCGACGGCGGAGAACACCAGCACGAACGTGCCGATCCCTTCCGCCACGAACTTCTTGACGTCCGAGAACGGTTCCGTCTCGACGTATTCCTGGGCTGTCTCGTGTTGGGACGTCATGGGACCACCTAGAGGTTCGCGGCCCCGTGGGGCCGATCCGAGTCGGTTCGACTTCCCCCTGCGTCCGGCACATTACGCAAGCCGGGTGACCTCGACAACAACCTCGTGCGCCGTGGCGCCGCCGCCGGTGTAGATGCCCTTGAGCGGCGGCACGTCCGCGTAATCCCGTCCTACCCCGACCGAAACGTGCTGTTCACCGATGAACGACAGGTTGGTCGGGTCGTAACCCCACCACGCCCCGGTCCACGCCTCGATCCACGCGTGGGACTCTCCTGCGGCGGTCACCCCGATCTCGGCGTCGACCTGCGGATGCAGGTATCCCGACACGTACCGCGCGGGAATGTCCATGGCGCGCAGCAACAACAGCGTCAGGTGCGCATAGTCCTGGCACACGCCGCTGCGGTCCGCGTACGCCTCGACGGCCGAGGTGTGCACCCCGGTCGAGCCCGGCACGTAGTTCATCTCCTCGTGCACCCACTGCGCGGCGGCGAACACCGCCGAGACCGGGTCGAGTCCGCGGGCCAGGCCGCGCGCGACCTTGGCGAGGTTCTTGTCCGCGGGCACGAACACCGTCGGCACCAGCAGTTCGTCGAACCGATCGCGGATCGGTTCCGAACGCAGTTCGTCCCAATCGACCACGGTCTCGGGCGGTCCCGACACCTCGGTTTCGACGACGGACAGGCCCGTGACGTCGAGCGAGGTGTGCGGGGCGTGCAGGTCGAAGGCGGTGACCCCGCTGCCCCAGTAGTCGGTGTAGCGGTAGGCCCGTGTCGCCGGTGTGGTGTCGACGCGGGACAGGATCACCGTCTGCCGGCCGTCCGACCGCGGCGTGAGACGAGCCTCGTTGTACGACGAGGTCACCGGCCCGTCGTAGCCGTATCCCGTGGTGTGCACCACGCGCATCCGCCAGCTCACAGTTCTCCTTCCACCGGCACGCGGTCGAGTTCCACGGCCCTCGCATCGATCCACGCCACCCAAGGGGCGGAGTGGAAGAACTGACGCGCAATCGCGTCACCGACCTGCCGGCACATGTCCTGCAGCATCAGCAGACGCTCGGCGAGTTCCTCCACGAGCACCCCCGGCTCGAGGAATTCGAGTTCGCTGCGGGCCCGCCCGAGCAGGCGCTGCGCCGCGTTCCCGGCTCCGAGCCGGTTGTCGGAGGAGTCGAGTTCGGCCAGGCAGCGTTCGGCCTCCTGGATCGCGCTGAATACCGAGCGCGGGAACAGCCGGTCGAGCAGCATGAACTCGACGATGCGGCCCGCGTCGAGCGCCCCCCGATAGGTGCGCAGGTAGGTGTCGTGCCCGCCCGCCGAACGCAGCACCGTCGCCCAGGTCGGGGAGGTCGGACGGTCGCCGGCCCGCGACAGCAGCAGGCGCACGGTCATGTCGACGCGTTCGATGGACCGGCCCAGCAGCAGGAATCGGTAGCCGTCGTCGCGGCACAGAGTGCTGTCGGCCAGGCCCGCGAACATCGCGGCACGTTCCTCGATGTAGCGGAAGAACTCGTGCGGGCCGAGGCGTTTCGACGCGCGTTCACGTTCGGCGAGACCGTTGTAGGTGGTGTTGAGGCACTGCCACATCTCCGTGGACGTGACCTCGCGCGCGCCGCGGGCGTTTTCCCGTGCGGCGGCGATCGTCGACGCGATCGACGTGCCGCCGTCGCGTCCGAACGCCACGAGGTCGACGACGGACTGCACGTCCAGGGCACCGGCAGGCTCGTCGAACCCGAGAACACGCAGCAGCCGGCGGCACGTCTTGTCGGGATCGACCGTCGAGTCCTCGAGAAGCTGGTGGACCGCGACGTCCATGATCCGGGCCGTGTCGTCGGCCCGCTCGACGTAGCGGCCGATCCAGAACAGCGATTCCGCGTTGCGCGCCAGCATCAATGCCCCCTCCCGTTCTGCTGTTGCTGCTGTTGTTGTTGCTGCTGGGTGTCGCTCAGTTCCGGTCCGCGATCGACGGATCCGACCTGCAACGGTTCCGCGACGACCCGGTCGCCACCGAGTTCGCTCTCCTCGCCCGAGCTGCGGGGCGCGAGCACCCACGTGTCCTTGCTGCCGCCGCCCTGGCTGGAGTTGACCACCAGCGACCCTTCGGGCAGCGCGACCCGGGTCAGGCCGCCCGGCAGCACCCACACGTCCTCACCGTCGTTGACCGCGAAGGGCCGCAGGTCCACGTGCCGCGGCGCGAGCGCCTCGCCTGCCCGGGTGGGGACGGTCGACAGCTGCACGACTGGCTGCGCGATCCAGCTGCGCGGGTCGGCCCGGATCTTGCGGGCCATGGTCTTCAGTTCCGCGGCGGAGGCATCGGGGCCGAACACGATGCCGTAGCCGCCGGAGCCCTCGACCGGTTTGATCACCAGTTCGTCGATGCGGTCGAGGACCTCCTCACGCTCCTCGTCCAGCCAGCACCGCAGGGTGTCGACGTTCGGGAGCAGCGGCTTCTCGCCGAGGTAGTAGTCGATGATGTCCGGCACATAGGTGTAGATCAGCTTGTCGTCGCCGACACCGTTGCCGACAGCGCTCGAGATGACGACGTTGCCCGCGCGGGCGGCATTGAGGATGCCGGCGACACCGAGCACCGAGTCGGGCCGGAACTGCATCGGGTCGAGGAAGTCGTCGTCGATGCGGCGGTAGACGACGTCGACCTGCCGCTCACCTTCGGTGGTGCGCATGTAGACGATGTTGTCGCGGCAGAACAGGTCGCGGCCCTCGACGAGTTCGACACCCATCTGCCGGGCGAGGAGGGAGTGTTCGAAGTAGGCGGAGTTCGCGACACCGGGGGTGAGCACCACGACGGTGGGGTCGGCGGCGTTGGGGGCCGCGGCGGCACGCAGTGCGCGCAGCAGGCGCAGCGCGTACTCGCCGACGGGCCGGACCCTGTGTTCGAGGAACAGGTCGGGAGCGACCCGGGCCATTGCGCGACGGTTCTCCATGACGTAGGACACGCCCGACGGGGACCGCAGGTTGTCCTCGAGGACCCGGAAGGTGCCGGTCTCGTCGCGGATGAGGTCGATCCCGGCGACGTGGATGCGCACCCCGTTCGGCGGCACGATGCCGGCCGCTTCGCGGTGGAAGTGCTCACACGAGGTCACCAGCCGTTTGGGCACGACGCGGTCGCGGAGGATGTGCTGCTCGCCGTACACGTCGTGGAGGAACATCTCGAGCGCCCGCACCCGCTGGGTGACGCCTCGCTCGATCTTGGTCCATTCGGCGGCGGCGATCACCCGCGGCACGAGGTCGAGCGGGAACGGTCGTTCCTGCCCGGACAGGGAGAAGGTCACACCCTGGTCGGTGAACGCCCGGCCGAGCGCCTCGGTGCGGGCGGTGAGGTCCTCCGGTCCCTTCGCTTCGAGGATCTTCGCGAGGCGCCGGTACGGGGCTCGCACACGGCCGTCCGCGTCGAACATCTCGTCGTACGCCGCTCCGGCGGCGGCCGCGTCCGGGTAGCCGTCGAAGACGTCGGTGGTCGTCGATCGACGTCGTTTCCCGGTTCCGGCAGCGTCGAGGGTGGAGTTGCGGCGGCTCATGTCCGAAATGTTCGTACACGTCCGGCCCGGGTGCGGAATCGGAAACAAACTTGTCACGCCCGCGAAACATTTGGAACGGGAACGAAATATTCGGGCCCCGAACGCGACCGCTTTTTGGCATTGCGGCGGCCCGCTGGTATCGTCGTACGTCGGTGCGCTTTGGTGCACCCAGAGCTTTCCGACCAGCTACCCAGCAAAACGACAGGATTTTACGCGTGGCCAACATCAAGTCCCAGGTGAAGCGGATCCGCACCAACGAGCGCAACCGACTCCGCAACCAGTCGGTCAAGTCCTCGCTGCGCACGGCGATCCGTTCCTTCCGCGAGGCCGCGGCCGCCGGCGACAAGGACAAGGCCACCGAGCTCCTCGTCTCCACCAGCCGCAAGCTCGACAAGGCCGCCAGCAAGGGTGTCATCCACCCGAACCAGGCCGCCAACAAGAAGTCGGCTCTGGCGAAGGTTGCCAACCAGCTCTGAGGTAGAACGCAAGCTCTGGCTCCGACAAGACCGCCCTCTCCGTGAGGGCGGTCTTTCGTCGTCCGGACCCCGGACCGAACCGGGAGCGGTGATCAGCGGCCGGCCAGGGCGGCGATCCGCCGGACCGCACGCTCGACCGCGTAGTCGGCGTCGGCGGCGATGCCCTTGACCTCACCGTTGAGGGCCGCCACGATCGCCAGTCCGGACGCGACCGAGTCCGGATTCCACGCGCGGGCCTGCGCCTGCGCCTTCTTCACCTTCCACGGCGGCATACCCAGATCCGACGCCATCTTGAACGGATCACCGCGCCCGGCGGACCCGACCCGCGCGATGGTGTGCACCGCGTCGGCCAGCGCGTCGGCCAGCAGCACGTGCGCGACACCGCGGTGCATCGCCCAGCGCAACGCCTCGAGCGCGCCGGCCGTGTCCCCCGCGACGGCCTTCTCGGCCACCTCGAACCCGGTGACCTCCGCCTTGCCGGAGTAGTACCGGTTCACCGCGGTCACATCGACCTTCCCGCCGGTGTCCGCACACAACTGGCTGCACGCGGCGGCGAGTTCCCGCAGATCCGAGCCCACCGCGTCGATCACCATCTGCACGACGTCGGGCGCCACGCGCACCCCGGCGGCCCGGAACTCGGCGCGCACGAAGTCGACACGTTCGCTCGCCTTGGTGACCTTCGCGCATTCGTGGACCTCGGCGCCGCACTTCTGCAGCGACCCCACCATCGCCTTGGCCCGGCCGCCGCCGCTGTGCAGGATCACCAGCGTGACGCCCTCGGGTGGCGCGGCCGCCGCGTCGAGGATCAACGCGACCGCGTCCTTGCCGGCCTCGGCGGCGGCTTCGAGCACCACCACGCGGTCCTCGGCGAACAGCGACGGACTCAGCAGTTCCGCGAGTTCGGCGGCACCGGCATCCCCCGCGCGCAGCCGGGACACCGGCAACTGGGCGCCCGCGCCGCTGGTTTCGCGTACTCCGGCGACGATCCCGGCGACCGCGCGTTCGACGAGCAGTTCTTCGTCGCCCAGGACCAGGTGCAGTTGCGTCGCGCTCACGGACCGATCGTGCCACGATGGTCGGACACGACGGCAAGGGCCCCGGACCCGGCCCGTACCACCGCGATGTCCCCCAGCACGTCGGTGGTCAGTACCCGTGTGCCCAGTTCCTGCAGACTCGACAGAATCTCCGGGTGCGGGTGCCCGAACGGGTTGTCGCGTCCGACCCCGACCAATGCGACGCGGGGACGCACCTCCGCGAGGAACCGCGACGACGACGTCCGCGAACCGTGATGCGGAACCTTGAGCACGTCGGCCCGCACCTCGGCGCCCGAGCGCAGGAGTGCCTCCTGCGCACCCGCTTCGGCATCGCCGGTCAGCAGCACCGACCCGATCGGGGTATCGGCCCGCGCGACCAGCGACCGGTCGTTCTCCTCACCACCGCCCGTGCCGTCGCCGAGCACCCGGAGGGTGATCGTCCCGATCGTGAACACCTCCCCCCGATGGATTTCCCGGGTCGGCACCGAGAACCGCCGCGCGGTCGCGACCAGGTCGGCACCGCCGGGGCGCGAGGTCGCGCCCGGACCCGTGACGACGACCGCCACCGACCGATCCGCGAGGACACCGTCGAGACCGCCGACGTGATCGGCATGCAGATGGGTGATCAACAGCATCGGGATGCGGGTCACCCGCAGCCGGCGCAGGCACCGGTCCACGGCCGTCGCGTCCGGTCCGGTGTCCACGACGATCGCGCCGCCGTCGCCGGTGGACAGCACGAAACTGTCACCCTGTCCCACATCGCACGCGACGAGCACCCACCCCGTCCCGGGCCAGCCCGGCCGGCCGATCCACACCGGCACACACACGGCCGCCGCGGCCAGTGCCGCGACCGCGACGATCCTCCTCAGCCGGCGGTGCCGTGCCACCACCCAACCGCACACGATGGCCGCACCGACGGTCACGGCACCGGCCGCACCCGCCGGCACCGTCAGTTCGGCGGTGGGCAACGCGGCCGCGCGGTCGGCCACTTCGAGCAGCCACCACAGCATCGGGGCGACGCCGCGCGCGAGCAGTTCCGCCCCCGGCGACCACACCGCGCCGCACAGGACGACCAGGGACCCGAGCACGGTGAGCGGCGGAAGCACCGGCGCCACCAGCACATTCGCGACGACCGCCACCACGCTCACCGCGCCGGACAGGGCCGCGACGATCGGGGCGGTGACGACGAACGCCGCCGCGGACACCGCACACACCTCTGCGAGGGCCCGCGGGATGCCGCGGGCCCGCATGCGCGTCACCCATCCCGGCGCCACCGCGATCAGTCCGGCCGTCGCGACGACCGACAGCGCGAAACCGGCGTCGGCTGCGAGCTCCGGTGCGACGATCAGCAACATCCCGATGGACGCGGCGAGCGCCGGCATCGCCTGCCTGCGTCGTCCCACCACCAGTGCGAGCAGCGCGACCGATCCCATCGCGGCGGCGCGCAGCACACTCGGTGACGGCCGTACCACGACGACGAACGCGACGAGTGCCAGGGCGGCGAGGACGGTACCCGTGCGCGGTCCGATTCCGAGTGCCCGCACGAGCAGCAGCACCGCGCCGAGCACGATGCTCACGTTCGCCCCGGACACCGCGGTCAGATGGGTCAGACCCGCGACCCGGAACTCCTCGCGCACGTCGTCCGGCAGGTTCGAGGTGTCCCCGACGATCAGTCCCGGCAGCAGCCCGGCGGCATCGGGTGACAGCACGGCCTGCGCCGCGGACGCGAGCCCTTCCCGGACGGTCGCGGCCCACCGCTGATGCAGCGGCGGCGGCGCGACCGCGCGCGGTGGTCCCTGGGCCCGCAGCAGCGCGGCCACGAGTCCCGGCCCGTCCGCGACGGCGAGCGTGCCGCGCACCGTGATGCGTTGTCCCGGAACCAGTTCCGACCAGGTTTCGGCCGCCGCGAACAGCACGACCGAGCCGCCCGCCTCGACGCGCTCGCGTCCGATCTGTGCGGACCGCAACGACGCCGGGATACGCACCTGCGGCTCCCCGCCGAAAGCGTTCTGCCGCATCGATTTCGGATCGTCGTCGACCACCACCTCGGCGGTGATGCTCGCTCCGCGCGGCGCCGCGGTCGCGAGCGGATGCGTCTCGGCGGCTGCGGCACGCACCCCGACGGCGACGCCGTAGCCGGCGCCGATCAGCAACGCTGCCAGGAGCGGTCCCGCGACCACGCGGACCCGTCTCGATCCGCGTGCGCGGGCGAACGCGGCGACCCCGGCGAGCAGCACGGCGATCACGGTGCCGGCCAGGGCCGCCCGGCTACCCGCGTACAGACCGAGCAGCGTGACGGCCCATGCCGCGGCCGCGCACGGAACGAGCCGGGCATCGAGCCGCGTAGCGGTCCGGTCGCTGTTCACACCGTGACCAGCGTGCGCAGTCGCGCGAGCCGGGACGGGCCGATGCCGTCGACCTCGCCGAGTTGCTCGACATCCGTGAACGGCCCGTTCTCGTCGCGCCAGGCGATGATGGCCGCGGCGGTCACCGGACCCACCCCGGGCAACGCGTCGAGCAGCGCTTCGTCGGCGGTGTTCAGATTCACCGGTCCCGCCGCACCTCCCGATGCCGTGCCTCCCGATGCCGCGCCTCCCGGTGCCGAGGCCCGTGATCCCGCACCGGTTCCGACGCTCGACACGCTGCTCGCGGGAGGCGGCGGATCCGGCGGCGCGGCACCGACGACGATCTGGTCGCCGTCGGCGACGCGCTGCGCCAGATTGATGCCCGTAAGATCGGCGCCCGGCAACGCTCCCCCGGCGGCAGTCAGCGCATCCGCGACCCGCGTACCGGGCGCCAACGTCACGAGCCCCGGTGCGGCGACCAACCCGACGACGCTGACGACGAGTTCTTCGGGCTCGGCCGTGTCCGGCGCCGCTGCCGCGCCGCTCGGCGCGGAAACGAGCGGCTCGGACGCGGTCGACACCGAAGGAAGCGGTGGAACCGCTTGCGGCACAGGCTGATCACGCCAAACCACGACGAACGCGACGAGTGCCGCGACGATGCCGACCACGCCGAGCGCCGCGGTCCCACCGTTGCCCGCCTGCCAGCGTGCCGCGCGCAATCGGTCGATCAGCCGCAGCGGTTCCGACTCGCCGACCGGTGACTCTTCCCCATCGTCACCGGCAACCCTGTAATCACCGTCGGCCCCGTAGTCACCGGCGGCACGGGCGATCGCGTCCAGCCGGGACCGGACCCGTTCCCCCTCGTCGCCGCTCCCCATGCCGCGACGGTAACCATCCGGGGATCGGCGCGAGACCCGCCGACGCCGGATCCGGCGAATCTGTGGATGAATCCGGCGCCTGTGGACAACCCCGCGCTCACTGGAAGAACACAGCCGCCCGGTCCGCGAGATCCAGCACCGGCTGCGGCGCGATCCCGAGGACGATGGTCACCAGCGCGGACACCGCCACGACCGTCGCGGTCACCGCACCCGGCGCGACGACCGTCACCGCGTCGTCGCCGGGTTCGGTGAAGAACATCAGCACGATGACCCGCACATAGAAGTAGGCGGCGATCGCACTGCACACGACACCGACGACGACGAGCGGCGCGGCCCCGCCCTCGATCGCGGCACCGAACACCGCGAACTTGCTGACGAAACCACTGGTCAGCGGGATCCCGGCGAACGCGAGCAGGAACAGCGCGAATGCCGCTGCGGCGACCGGGGATCGACGGCCCAGCCCCGACCACGCGGACAGGTCGCCGGCTTCCCCGGTGCGGTCGCGGACGAGCCCGACGATCGCGAACGCCCCGACGGTGCTGATCCCGTAGGCGAGCAGGTAGAACATCGTCGACGCGACGCCCGCGTGGTTGGCCGCGACCAGGCCGGTGAGAACGAAACCGACGTGAGCGACGGACGAGTACGCGAGCATTCTCTTGACGTCGCGCTGGGTCACCGCGATCACCGACGCGGCCACCATCGTCAGGACGGCGACGGCCCCGAGCACCGGCTGCCAGTTCGCGCTCAGCTCGGGCACCGCGACGTAGAACACCCGCAGCAGCGCCCCGAAGGCCGCGATCTTCGTCGCCGACGCCATGAACGCGGTGACCGAGGTGGGGGCGCCCTGATAGACGTCGGGGATCCACGACTGGAACGGCACCGCACCGACTTTGAACAGCAACCCGACCGCCAGCAGCGCCACGCCGATCAGGGCGAGGGTGTCGTCGCCGGACCCGCCGGCGACGGCCGCCGCGATCCCGGACAACCGCACCGTGCCCGCGTACCCGTACAACATGGCCATGCCGTAGAGGAAGAACGCCGACGAGAAGGCGCCGAGGAGAAAGTATTTCAGCGCCGCTTCCTGCGAGAGCAGGCGCCGGTGCCGCGCGAGGCCGCACAGCAGATACAGCGGCAGCGACAGCACCTCGAGGGCCACGAACATGCTGAGCAGGTCGTCGGATGCGGGAAACAGCAGCATCCCGCCGACCGCGAACATCGCGAGCGGGAACACCTCGGACGTGGTGATTCCTTGGCCTGCCGCCGTGCGCTCGGCGGCGCTTCCCGGCGGCACGGCGGGTTGCGGCGCGAAGTCGTCGACGGCGAACCGGGCCCCGGCCGTGACCGTCTCGGCCCCGACCGCCTCCGCCACTGCCACACGGCGTTGCGCGATCAATCCGACCGCAAGGATCGAGGCCAGCAGGATCGCGCCCTGCAGGAACAGGGCCGGGCCGTCGATCACGACCGCGCCGAGCACCGCCGAACTGCTGGTTCCGGCGAGCGAGACGACCGCGACGAAGGCCGCGACGAGACCGGCGATCGCGAGCACGAACTGCGTCGTGTGCCGGACCCGGCGGGGCACGAATGCCTCGACGAGCACCCCCGCGACCGCGACACCGAGCACGATGAGCATCGGCGAGAGCAGACCGTATTCGATCGACGGAGCGCTGATCTCGTTCACTCGGATTCACCTCCCTGCTCGGGCGTATCGGTTTCCGGATCGGCGCCCACCACCGCCCCGGTCAGCACCGGACCGGGCACGGTGGGCGCCGGGTCGGTCTGCCCGATCGTGGTCATCGTGTGGTTCACGGCCGGGTCGATCACATCGAGCGCGGGTTTCGGGAACAGGCCGAGCACGATGAGCAGCGCGACGAGCGGTGCGACGACGACCAGTTCGCGCGGCACCAGGTCGCGGACCTCCTCGTTGCCGGAGGCGAGCGGACCGGTCATCATCCGCTGGTACAGCCACAGCACATAGATCGCGGAAAGCACGAGCGCGCCGGTGGCGAACACCGCGGCGACGCCGTAGCGCGGGAATGTGCCGATCAGGACCAGGAATTCGCTGATGAACGGGGCGAGCCCGGGCAGCGACAGCGTCGCCAGACCGGCGACGAGGAACGTGCCGGCCGCGATCGGGGCGACATTGCGGACCCCTCCGAACGAGGCGATCAGGCGAGAACCCCTGCGGGAGACGAGGAATCCCGCGATGAGGAACAAGGCCGCGGTCGAAAGCCCGTGGTTGACCATGTACAGCGTCGATCCGGTCTGGGATTGGCTGGTCATCGCGAAGATGCCCAGCACGATGAACCCGAAGTGCGAGATCGACGTGTAGGCGATCAGCCGCATCACGTCGGTCTGCCCGATGGCGGCGATCGCGCCGTACAGGATGCCGATCACCGACAGGGTGACGATCAGCGGCGCGAACGTCGCCGACGCCTCGGGAAACAGCTGCAGGCAGTACCGGATCATCGCGAACGTGCCGACCTTGTCGACGATCGCCATCATCAGCACGGCGTTCGTCGGTGTCGCTTCGACGGCGGCGCCGGGCAGCCAGCTGTGGAACGGCCACAGCGGCGCCTTGACCGCGAACGCGAACATGAACCCGAGGAACAGCGCGTTCAGCAGCCCCTGGGAGGCACCGAGCTCACCGGCCGTCGCCAGCGCGACGACCTCCCGGAAGTCGAACGTCCCCACCCCCTGGTCGACGGTCAGGATGTACAGACCGATGACCGCGGCGAGCATCATGAGGCCGCCGAACAGGTTGTAGAGCAGGAACTTCACCGCCGCCGCGGAGCGGGCGGCCCGGTCCTGCGCCCGGCCGAACCCGCCGATGAGGAAGTACATCGGGATGAGCATCGCCTCGAAGAACACGTAGAACAGCAGGATGTCGAGTGCGGTGAAGGCCAGCAGCACCATCGCCTCGACCACCAGGATCAGCGCGACGTACGCGTGCGGCCGCTTGCCCCCGATGCCGTTCCGCACCACGGCGTCCCGGGTGTCGTTCCATCCGGCCAGCAGCAGCAACGGCACCAGCACCGCGGTGAGCAGGACCAGCACCAGCGCGATGCCGTCGACCCCGAGCGTGTATCCGGCACCGAAAGACGGGATCCACCGGTGCGATTCCACGAACTGGTACTGCGCTCCCCCGGGTTCGAACCGCACCGCCACGACGATCGCGAGCACCGCGACCACCAGCGACACGACGAGGGCACCGGCCTTGGCAAGGTCGGGCCGGCGCGCCGGCACCGTCCACACGAGCAGCGCGCCGATCGCCGGCACCAGCCACAACGCGCTCAGCCACGGGAACTGGTTCATCGCATCCTCACCAGAGCACCATCGTGGCGACCACGAGGGCCGCGCCTACCAGCATGGACAGGGCATAGGACCGGGAGAATCCGGTCTGCAGCGTGCGCAGCCGCGCCGACGCGGCCCCGATCAGCACGGCGACCCCACCGACGGCACCGTCGACGGCACGGTCGTCGACCTCGACGAGGGCGCGGGTCGCGTGCTGTCCGGGTCGCATGAACACCGCTTCGTTGACCGCGTCCCCGTACAGGTCGCGGCGCGCGGCACGGGTCAGGGCGGACACCTCGTCCGGTGCATCGACCGGGATCTCGCGGATCGCATACTGCCGGTAGGCGATCGCGACACCGACGAGCACCACCGCGAGGGTCACAACGGTGAGCACCCACACCGGGACCGGCAGTTCACCGTGCTCTTCCCCCACGACCGGTTCGAGCCAGTTCACCAGCGCCCCACCGTAGGCCAGCAGCGCGCCCCCGGCGACCGAGCCGATCGCCAGCACCACCATCGGCACGGTCATCACCCCGGGTGATTCGTGCGGATGCGCGTCCTCCGCCCACCGCCGCCGCCCGAAGAACGTCATGAGCATCACGCGGGTCATGTAGAACGCAGTGATGCCGGCGCCGAGCAGCGCGGCCGCGCCGAGGACGAACCCTTCGACACCACCGGACCCGAACGCCGCCTCGATGATCAGATCCTTGGAGAAGAAGCCCGCGAACGGCGGGATCCCGATGATCGCCAGATACGCGAGACCGAACGTGACGTAGGTGATCGGCATGACCGTGCGCAGGCCGCCGAAGCGGCGCATGTCGGTCTCGTCGTTCATGCCGTGCATCACCGAACCGGCGCCCAGGAACAACCCGGCCTTGAAGAAACCGTGCGTGAGCAGGTGCATGATCGCGAACGCGTAACCGGCCGGACCGAGGCCCGCGGCGAGCACCATGTAGCCGATCTGGCTCATCGTCGACGCCGCCAGCGCCTTCTTGATGTCGTCCTTCGCGCAGCCGATGATCGCGCCGAACAGCAGGGTCACGGCCCCGACGATCACCACGCCCAGTTGCGCGCCCGGCGCGACGTCGAAGATCGGGCCGGACCGCACGATGAGGTAGACACCGGCGGTGACCATCGTCGCCGCGTGGATCAGTGCGGACACCGGGGTCGGGCCTTCCATCGCGTCCCCGAGCCACGCCTGCAACGGCACCTGCGCGGACTTGCCGCATGCCGCCAGGAGCAAGGTCAGGCCGATCGCGGTCGAGACCGTTTCGCTCGCACCCGGAACCGCGGCGAAGACGTCGGCGAACCCGATCGAGCCGAACGAGGAGAACATGATCATCATGGCGACGGCCAGGCCCGTGTCACCGACCCGGTTGACGACGAACGCCTTCTTCGCCGCGGTCGCCGCGGTCGGCTTGTACTGCCAGAACCCGATGAGCAGATACGACGCGAGACCGACACCCTCCCATCCGAGGTACAGGCCGAGATAGTTGTCGGCAAGCACCAGCACCAGCATCGCCGCGAGGAACAGGTTGAGGTACGCGAAGAACAACCGCCGTCCGGGTGCCCGTCCCGCGGTGTTGCCCGACGGGTCCGGGCCGTGCGCCATGTACCCGACCGAATAGATGTGGATCAACGACCCGACACCGGTGATGAGCAGCACGAAGCACATCGACAACTGGTCCAGTTGCAGGCCGAAGTCGATCTGCAGCTCGCCGACGGGTACCCACGAGAACAGTTCCTGCTGCACGGCCCGGTCGTCGGCGGCGCGCCCGAGCATCTGCACGAACAGCACCACTGCCAGCCCGAACGAGACCAGCGCGGTCGCGCATCCGACCAGATGTCCCCACGTGTCGCTGCGCCGGCCGGTCAGCAGCAGTACCGCGGCGCCGGCGAGCGGCAACGCCGGCAGAAGCCACACGGCCGAGGTTCCGCCCATCCCGGTCTCCTCCCAGTGCTCTCGGAAAACTCAGTTCTCTCGGCAGGCTCAGTGCTTGAGCAGGTTGTTGTCGTCGACCGACACCGAACGGCGGGTGCGGAAGATCGTCATGATGATCGCGAGGCCGACCACCACCTCGGCGGCGGCGACGACCATCGTGAAGAACGCGAACACCTGCCCGTCGAGATTTCCGTGCATCCGCGCGAACGTCACGAACGACAGGTTCACGGCGTTGAGCATGAGCTCGACGCACATGAACACGATCAGGGCGTTGCGCCGCACGAGAACACCCGCGGCGCCGATGGTGAACAGCAATGCGGAAAGGTACAGGTAGTTCGCCGGATTCATCGGGTCTCCTCCTCGTCCGGCCTCTCGACGATCGCGCCCCGGGCCTCGAGTACCCGGCTCACCGACAGTGGCGAATAGCTGCCGTCCGGCAGTCGGGCCGGAACGTCGACGGCGTTGCGCCGCGCGTACACCCCGGGACTCGGCAGCGGCGTCACCCGCACCTCCGACTCCCCCGCTGCACCCCACTCCCGGAACCGCCTGCGGGCCAGTTCCTTCTGACCGAGACGCTCACCGGTCCGTTCGCGATGCGTGAGCACCATCGCACCGATGGTCGCGGTGACGAGCAGCGCTCCGGTGAGTTCGAACGCCCACACGTACCGCACGAACAGCAGTTCCGCGAGACCCGCGACGTGCCCGTCACCGGCGTCCACCAGACCCGCGAACGGCGGCAGCTCGGAGTCGGCGAGGAACCCGATGATCAGCACCCCGAACCCGATTCCCGCCACGACCGCCGCGATGCGGTGCCCGCGAAGGGTTTCGGTGAACGATTCGGACGCGTCGACGCCGACGAGCATCACCACGAACAGGAACAGCATCATGACGGCGCCGGTGTACACGACGATCTGGACGACACCGAGGAACTGGGCGTCCTGGGCGATGTAGAAGGCGGCCAGCACGATCATGGTCAGCGCCAGGAAGATCGCCGAGTACACAGCCTTGCTCGAGACGACCACCCCGATCGCACCGATCACCGCGACGACGGCGAGAATCCAGAACTGCACCGCTTCACCGGTGGACGTGCGCTCGACGACGTCCTGGGCCAGGACCGTGAGGGTGTTCATTGTTCCGACCCCTCTTTCGGCGCAGCACCCGGCACGAGGCCCCGGTAGTAGTCCTCCTCGGTGGCGCCCGGATACATCGCGTGCGGCGGCGCTTCCATCCCGGGTTGCAGCGGCGCCAGCAGCCGCGACCGGTCGTAGATGAGATCGGCCCGGTTGTCGTCGGCCATCTCGTATTCGGCGGTCATCGTCAGCGCGCGCGTCGGGCACGCCTCGACGCACAGTCCACAGCCGATGCAGCGCAGATAGTTGATCTGGTAGACCCGGCCGTACCGCTCCCCCGGCGAATACCGTTCGGCCTCGGTGTTGTCCGCCGCTTCCACGTAGATCGCGTCGGCCGGGCACGCCCACGCGCACAGTTCGCAGCCGATGCACTTCTCGAGGCCGTCTGGATGCCGGTTCAGCTGGTGGCGGCCGTGATACCCGGGCGCCGGCGGCCGTTTCTGCTCGGGATACTGCTCGGTGATCGGCTTCTTGAACATCGCCGCGAAGGTGGTGCCGAAACCGGCGATGGGATCGAGGAATTCGGGCATCGTCATCCCTCCGCGGGGGTGCGCTGCGCGGGCACGGGACCCGGCATCGGTGGGACCGGGAAACCCCCGGCCCCAGGGTCGAACGGTTCGGCCGCCTCCGGTGCGGCCCGGGCGGGTTCGCCGCCCCCGGACGTGCGCCGCAACCGGGTGAACACCAGGAACGCCAGGACGCACACCACCCCGACGGCGGCGAGTGTGCCCTGCCCGGCCACGTATCCCTCGTTGCCGAGCGCCCGGATCACGGCGACGACCACGACCCACAACAGCGATGCCGGAATGAGGACCTTCCAGCCGAGATTCATGAACTGGTCGTAGCGGAGCCGCGGCAGGGTGGCGCGCAGCCACACGAACAGGAACAGGAATGCCCACACCTTGGCGACGAACCACAGCACCGGCCACCAGCCGGAGTTGGCACCGTCCCACATGTTCAGCGGCCACGGAGCGCGCCAGCCGCCGAGGAACAGCGTGGTGGCCAGCGCGGACACGGTCGTCATGTTCACGTATTCGGCGAGCATGAACATCGCGAAGCGCAGCGACGAGTACTCGGTGTGGAATCCGCCGACGAGTTCGCCCTCGGCTTCGGGCAGGTCGAACGGGGCGCGGTTGGTCTCGCCGACCATGGCCGTGACGTAGATGAGGAACGACGGCAGCAGCAGGAAGACGTACCACGTCCCGACCTGCCCGGACACGATCCCGGATGTGGACATCGTGCCGGAGAGCAGGAACACCGCGGCGAACGCCAATCCCATCGCGATCTCGTACGAGATCACCTGCGCGGTCGAACGCAGACCGCCGAGCAGCGGGTACGTCGAGCCGGACGACCAGCCGGCGAGCACGATGCCGTACACACCGACGGAGGTGACCGCCAGGATGTACAGCACCGCGACCGGAAGATCGGTGAGCTGCAACGGCGTCCGCTGCCCGAATGCCGAAACCACCGGCCCGAACGGGATCACCGCGAACGCCATGAAGGCCGGGACCGTCGCGATGATCGGGGCGAGCAGATAGACGGGCCGGTCCACCCCGGACGGGACGATGCCCTCCTTCAGCGCCAGTTTGATGCCGTCGGCGAGGCTCTGCAGAATCCCATGCGGTCCCAGCCGATTCGGTCCGATCCGCATCTGCATGCGGGCCAGGACCCGTCGTTCCGCGTAGATCGCCACGAGCACGGTCAGCACCAGGAACGCGAACACCGCCACGGCCTTGACCAGGATCAGCCACCACGGATCGTGTCCGAACGCCGACAGGTCTGCATACCCGTCCATCACTGCACCTCCCCCGCCCTGATCCGTACGAGCCCGCCGGATCCGACGCCCAGTTGCCGGTGGACGGCGGAGCCGGGTGAGTTCAGCGGCAGCCACACCACGCGATCGGGCATCTCGGTGATCGCGAGCGGCAGCGTCACGGCGCCGCGGTCGGTGGACACCGTCACCGCATCCCCGTCGGAGGCGCCGATCTCGGCGGCGGTCGCGGCGGACAGCCGGACCACCGGCGGTCGAGCGGTACCGGCGAGGTACGGTTCCCCGTCCTGCATCCGCCCGGCATCGAGCAGCATCCGCCAGCCGGTCAGGACCGCCTCTCCGGGACCGGCGCGGGGTGGCTCGACCGTCTCCGTCGCCGGATCGGCCGGCCGCTGCCCCTCCCACGGACCGAGCAGGTCCAGTTCGCGGCGCGCGGACTCCGCGTCGGGCACACCGAGCCGGGTCCCCATCTGGGCGGCGAGCGCGTCGAGGACCCGTCGGTCCGGCAGGGTACCGGGGCCGCGCAGCGCGATCCCGAACTCACGGACCCGGCCCTCCCAGTCGAGGAAGGCACCGGACTTCTCGGCGACGGCGGCTACCGGGAACACCACGTCCGCGAGGTCGGTGACGGTGCTGCGGCGCAGTTCCAGGCTCACAACGAATCCGGCCGATTCCACCGCCGAGCGTGCGGACTGCGGGTCGGGGAGGTCGTCGAGGTCGACTCCGCCGATCATCAGGGCACCGAGGTCGCCGGCCGCGGCCGCGGCGAGGATGCCCGCGGTGTCGCGTCCGGGATTCGCGGGCAGTTCGACGGTGCCGCCGACGCTGTCGGACCACACCTGCGCAACCCGGCTGCGCGCCTGCGGATCGCTGACGTCCCGGCCACCGGGCAGCAGCGTCGGCAGCGCCCCGGCCTCGAGGGCGCCGCGTTCACCGGCCCGGCGCGGCACCCACGCGAGCCGGGCACCGGTGTCGTCGGCGAGCCGGATCGCCGCCGACAGCGCGCCGGGCATCGTCGCGCACCGTTCCCCGACGATGATCACCGCGCCGGGACGGCGCAGCAGGTCGGAGACGTCGCCGCCCTGCTCCCCCGACCGGATCCCGTCCAGCACCGCGGCTTCGGAACCCGGCACGGCCTGCACCACCCGGCCCGACATCTTCGTCAGGCCCCGGCTCGCGAACGCCGCGATCGACCGGATCGCGGCGCCGCCGCGCGCCGCCAGACGCAGCCGCAGGAAAACGATCGGCGATTCCTCCTCGGGTTCGAATCCGACGAGCAGCACCGCCGGCGCACGATCCAGATCCGCATACGTCACGGAGAGCAGCCGGCCGGCGATTCGGGCCGCGAGGAACTGCGCCTCCTCACCGGAGTGCTCCCGCGCACGGAAGTCGATGTCGTTGGTGCCCAGCACGATCCGCGCGAACTTCGCGTAGGCGTAGGCGTCCTCGACGGTGACGCGTCCGCCGACGAGCACGCCCGCGCCGCGCGCCGCGGCCAGTCCCCGGGCGGCGATCGCGAGGGCGGCGGGCCAGGATCTCGGAACGAGTGTGCCGTCGTCGTCGCGGACCAGCGGGGTGGTGATCCGGTCGGGTTCGGTGGCGTAGGTGAACGCCCATCTGCCCTTGTCGCAGTTCCATTCGGCGTTGACCTGCGGGTCGTTGCCCGCGAGGCGTCGCAACACGACGCCGCGCCGGTGGTCGGTGCGTTGCGCGCAGCCGCTGGCGCAGTGTTCGCAGACGCTCGGGCTGGACACCAGATCGAACGGGCGCGCCCGGAAGCGGTAGGCCGTTCCGGTCAACGCACCGACCGGGCAGATCTGCACGGTGTTGCCGGAGAAATACGAATCGAACGGTTCCTCGGCGTAGATGCCGACCTGCTGGCCGGCCCCGCGTTCGAGCAGATCGATGAACGGGTCACCGGCGATCTGCTGCGAGAAGCGGGTGCAGCGGGCGCAGTTCACGCACCGCTCCCGGTCCAGCAGCACCTGCGAGGAGATCGCGATCGGCTTCGGGAAGGTCCGTTTGACGCCCTCGAAGCGAGAATCGCCACGGCCGTTGGACATCGCCTGGTTCTGCAGCGGGCATTCCCCGCCCTTGTCGCACACCGGGCAGTCCAGGGGGTGATTGATGAGCAGCAGTTCCATCACGCCCTGTTGTGCCTTGTCCGCCACCGGGGACGTGAACTGGGTGCGGACGACCATGCCGTCGGTGACCGTGGTGGTGCACGAGGCGAGAGGTTTGCGCTGGCCTTCGACCTCGACGAGGCACTGGCGGCATGCCCCGACCGGGTCGAGCAGCGGGTGATCGCAGAACCGCGGGATGCGGATGCCGAGTTGCTCGGCGGCGCGGATGACGAGAGTTCCCGGGGGAACGCTGATCTCGATGCCGTCGATGGTGACGACCGGGTCCTTGGCCGTCGCGGGCCGGTCTGCGGTCATGACACTCCCCCTGCCGTGAGGGTGGACAGGCGCGGATCGAACGGGCATCCGCCGTGGGTGAGATGCCCGATGTACTCGTCGCGGAACAGTGCGATCGACGACGTGATGGGGCTGGTCGCGGCGTCGCCGAGCGCACAGAACGCGCGCCCGAGGATGTTGTCGGAGATGTCGAGCAACTTCTCGAGGTCGGCCTCGGTGCCGGTGCCGGCTTCGAGACGTTCGAGGATCTGCACGAGCCACCAGGTGCCTTCGCGGCAGGGGGTGCACTTCCCGCACGATTCGTGCTTGTAGAACTGCGACCAGCGCAGCACCGCGCGCACCACGCAGGTCGTCTCGTCGAAGATCTGCAGCGCCTTGGTGCCGAGCATCGACCCGGCGGCCCCGACCCCTTCGTAGTCGAGGGGCACGTCGAGGTGTGCGGCGGTGAACAGCGGCGTCGACGACCCGCCGGGTGTCCAGAACTTGAGCCGGTGCCCGGCGCGGATACCGCCGGCGTAGTCGAGGAGTTCGCGCAGGGTGATGCCGAGCGGTGCCTCGTACTGGCCCGGCCGGGTGACGTGCCCGGACAGCGAGTACAGCGTGAAACCCGGGGATTTCTCGGTGCCCATCGAGTGGAACCAGTCGACGCCGTTGAGCAGGATCGACGGCACGCTCGCGATGGATTCGACGTTGTTGACGACGGTCGGGCACGCGTAGAGCCCGGCGACCGCCGGGAACGGCGGCCGCAGCCGCGGCTGCCCGCGTCGCCCTTCGAGCGAGTCGAGCAGCGCGGTCTCCTCGCCGCAGATGTAGGCGCCGGCACCGGCGTGGACGACGACGTCCAGGTCGAAGCCGGAGCCGAGGATGTCGCGGCCGAGGTATCCGGCGTCGTACGCCTCGGCGACCGCGTGCTGCAGCCGGCGCAGCACGGGGACGACCTCGCCGCGCACGTAGATGAACGCGTGCGAGGCCCGGATGGCGTAGGCCGCGATGACGACACCTTCGACGAGCGTGTGCGGCGATGCCAGCATCAGCGGCATGTCCTTGCAGGTGCCGGGTTCGGATTCGTCGGCGTTGACGACGAGATAGTGCGGCTTGGCACCGGCGGGCGTGGTCGGATCCTGCGGGATGAACGACCATTTCGTGCCGGTCGGGAATCCTGCGCCGCCGCGGCCGCGCAGACCGGAGTCCTTGACGGTGGCGATGACCTCGTCCGGGTCGGTGCGCAGGGCGCGTTCGAGCGCCTTGTAGCCGTCGTGGCTCCGGTAGGTGTCGAGCGTCCACGACCGGGGTTCGTCCCAGTACCGGCTCAGGACCGGACTCAGCGGCATGTCACTTCCCTTCCGTTCCGGTCGCCTCGGGTGCCCGCATGTTCCGTTCGCGGGCGACCCGCAGCCCGGCGAGGGTCGCGTCGCCCGGCGCCGCGCTGTCGTTCGCGCCGGGACGTTCGTCGGGGAATCCGGCCAGGATGCGGGCGGTTTCGCGGAATGTGCACAGCGACGCGCCGCGGGTCGGCGTGATGCGTTTGCCGGCCCACAGGGCGTCGACGAGCGCGGTCGCCGAGTCCGGGGTCTGGTTGTCGAAGAATTCCCAGTTGACCATCACCACGGGCGCGAAGTCGCAGGCCGCGTTGCATTCGATGTGATCGAGGGTGATCTTCCCGTCCGGGGTGGTGTCGTCCGCCGAGCCGGGGTCGACACCGAGATGCTCTGCGAGGGCCTCGAGGATCGCGTCCCCGCCCATGATCGCGCACAGGGTGTTGGTGCAGACCCCGACGTGGTAGTCGCCGGTCGGGCGGCGGCGGTACATCGAGTAGAAGGTGGCCACGGCCGCGACCTCGGCACCGGTGAGCGCGAGTTGCGCTGCGCAGAACTCGATTCCGGCGGGGGTGATGTAGCCGTCCTCGGCCTGGACGAGGTGCAGCAGCGGGATCAGGGCGGACCGCGTCACCGGGTAGCGGGCGATGATCGCGGCGGCGTCGGCCTCGAGACGCTCCCGCACGTCCGGCGGGTACGTCCGGGGTGCGCCGGGGTGTTCGATGCGCTCGGTTTCGGCTGCCGTGCGGCCCAATTCGACGAAGACCGGCTCCGGCCGGTTCGCCGGGACCGCGGATTCGCCGGTCGTGTGTGCCCGGGTCATCGGTCCACACCTCCCATCACCGGATCGATGCTGGCGACCGCGGCGATGACGTCGGCGACCATGCCGCCCTCGCACATCGCCGCGACCGCCTGCAGGTTCGTGAACGACGGGTCCCGGTAGTGCACCCGGTACGGGCGGGTGCCGCCGTCGCTGACCATGTGCACTCCGAGTTCGCCGCGGGGCGATTCGACGGCCACGTACACCTGTCCGGCCGGGACCCGGAATCCCTCGGTGACCAGCTTGAAATGGTGGATGAGTGCTTCCATGGAAGTGCCCATGATCTTGCCGATGTACTCCGGCGAGTTGCCGAGTCCGTCCTCGCGCACCGCCAGGTCGGCCGGCCACCCGACCTTCGGGTCCTCGACCATCACCGGTCCGGGCCGCAGCCGATCGAGGCACTGCTCGACGATCTTCAGCGATTCCTTCATCTCTCCGACCCGGATCAGATAGCGGCCGTAGCAGTCGCAGCCGGTGTCGGTGACGACGTCGAATTCGTACGTGTCGTAACCGCAATAGGGTTGCGACTTGCGCAGATCGTGCGGCAGTCCCGTCGATCGCAGGACCGGGCCGGTGATGCCGAGCGCCATGCAGCCCATCAGGTCCAGGTAGCCGACGTCCTTCGTGCGGGCCTTCCAGATGGCGTTCTCGTCGAGGAGGTCCTCGAGATCGCGCAGGCGGCGCGGGACGACGTCGAGGACCTCGCGGATCTTGTCGAGCGAACCGTCCGGCAGGTCCTGCGCCAGCCCACCGGGCCGGATGTAGCCGTGGTTCATGCGCAGCCCGGTGACGGCCTCGAACACGTCGAGGATCAGTTCGCGTTCGCGGAACCCGAGGAACATCGACGTCATGGCCCCGAGTTCCATCCCGCCGGTGGCCAGTGCCACCAGGTGCGAGGAGACGCGGTTGAGTTCCATGAGCATCACCCGCACGACGGTGGCGCGTTCGGGCACGAGATCGGTGATGCCGAGCAGTTTCTCGACGCCCAGGCAGTAGGCGGTCTCGTTGAAGAACGAGGACAGGTAGTCCATCCGGGTGACGAACGTGACGCCCTGTGTCCACGTGCGGAATTCGAGGTTCTTCTCGATTCCGGTGTGCAGGTAGCCGATACCGCAACGGGCCTCGGTGACGGTTTCGCCGTCCATCTCGAGGATGAGCCGCAGCACGCCGTGCGTGGACGGGTGCTGCGGACCCATGTTGACGACGATGCGTTCCTCGGCCAGTTCGGCGTCCGGTCCGCCCGAGGCGCGGACCGCGTCGACGATCTCGTCCCAGTCCTGGCCGGCGACGGTGTAGACGGTGCCCTCGGCGTTCCCGCCGGTCGAATACGGATCGCTCATCAGTGGTACGCCCTCCGTTCGTCGGGTGGCGGTGTCCGCGCACCCTTGTATTCGACGGGGATTCCTCCGAGGGGGTAGTCCTTGCGCTGCGGGTGTCCCACCCAGTCGTCGGGCATCTCGATGCGGGTGAGCGCCGGATGCCCGTCGAACACGATCCCGAAGAAGTCGTAGGTTTCCCGCTCGTGCCAGTCGACGGTCGGGTACACCGCGTACAGCGACGGAATGTGCGGGTGGGCATCGGGAACCGACACCTCGAGCCGGATCCGTCTGTTGTGGGTGATCGACATCAGGTGGTAGACCGCGTGCAGCTCGCGCCCGTTCTCGTGCGGGAAGTGCACCCCGCTGACGCCGAGGCACAGTTCGAACCGCAGGCCGGGTTCGTCCCGCAGGCACCGCGCGACCCGGGGCAGGTGCTCGGCGCGGACGTGGACGGTCATCTCGTCGCGGTCGACGACGACACGTTCGATCGCCTCCCCCGGGTTCACCCACGCCTGCGTCAGCGCCGCTTCGAGACCGTCGGCGACCTCGTCGAACCACCCGCCGTACGGACGGGGTGTGGCACCGGGCAACGCGATCGGCCGGACGAGCCCGCCGTATCCGGACGTGTCACCGGTGTCGGGCGGACCGAACATTCCGCGGCGCACGTCGATGACCTCGGGTTCGCCCGGTTCCCGCCCGACCGGCTCCCGCCCGGTCATCGCAGCAGGCCTTTCAGTTCGAGGGTGGTCGGGGACGCGAGCGCCGCCTTCTCGGCTTCGCGGATCACCTCTTCGCGGTTGACGCCCAACGGCATCTGCTGGATCTTCTCGTGCAGCTTCAGGATCGCGTGGAGCAGCATCTCCGGCCGGGGCGGGCAGCCGGGCAGGTAGATGTCGACGGGCACCACGTGGTCGACGCCCTGCACGATCGCGTAGTTGTTGAACATGCCGCCGGACGAGGCGCACACCCCCATCGCGAGCACCCATTTCGGTTCGACCATCTGGTCGTAGACCTGCCGCAGCACCGGCGCCATCTTCTGGCTCACCCGGCCGGCGACGATCATCAGGTCGGCCTGCCGGGGCGAGGCGCGGAACGCCTCCATCCCGAAGCGAGCGATGTCGAAACGCCCCGACACGGTGGTCATCATCTCGATCGCGCAACACGCCAGGCCGAAGGTCGCGGGCCACAACGAGCCCTTGCGGGCGTACCCGGCCGCGGCCTCGACCGTGCTCAGCAGGAAACCGCTCGGTACCTTCTCCTCGATTCCCATCTCCGACTCATCTCGCTTCCGGTGTCGCTGTCGTCCCGCGTGGCGGTGTGGTCCCGGGTGGCGCTGTGGTCCCGGGTGGCGCTGTGGTCCCGGGTGGCGCTGTGGTCCCGCGCCGGTTCAGTCCCATCCGAGACCACCGCGCCGCCACTCGTAGACGTAGGCCACGGACACGTTGAACAGGAACAACGCCATGGCGGCGAGACCGAACAGGCCGAGGCTGTCGAAGTGCACCGCCCACGGGTAGAGGAAGACGATCTCGATGTCGAAGATGATGAACAGCATCGCCGTCAGGTAGTACTTGACCGGGAACCGCCCGCCACCCGTGGGCGGCGGCGTCGGGTCGATCCCGCATTCGTAGGCCTCGAGTTTCGCCCGGTTGTATCGCCGGGGACCGACCAGTCCGGCCACCCCCACGGAGAACAGCGCGAAGACGACCGCGATCGCCCCGAGCACGAGGATCGGCACATAGAGGTTCATGTCCGCTGATCCCCCTTCTCGTGACCCCGGTGTGCTCGGCACGAAACCGACCGGTCTCACCGATCGCCTCGGCTCGATGCGTAACCGGAATCACTCCTTCGGCCTGGGTGTGATATGTGCGACTCACCCTACAAGGGTTGTCCCCAGCCTTGTCCCGATTTTCACGGTGCTTTCACGGTGCCGAAATTCGGTGGGATCGAAACGGATCCGTGACAAGCGACCACGCGAGTCGTCGCTGTCACAAACCCGTCACGGACAGGTCACACGCGGCGCAGGAGGGGCAGCGCCGCCTCGGCGAGCCGGAACGGATCGACCGGGTGCAGAACCGCCGCGTCGGCCCTCGACCAGGAGGCCAGCCACGCGTCGTCTCGGCGGCCCAGCAACAGCAGCAGGGGCGGGCACGGATCGATCTCGTCGCGCAGTTGCTTCGCCAGGCCGATGCCGCCGACCGGGGTCGCTTCCCCGTCGAGGACGGCGAGGGCGATGTCGCCCTCCTCCACGCGCCGGATGACGACCGGCGCGGTGGCCACCTCGACGTACTCGAGTTCCGGGAGATCCGGGTGTGGGCGCGTCCCCAGCGCACGCACGACCTGCGCGCGGGTGTTCGCGTCGTGGCTGTATACGAGCACACGCAACGGGGCTGCCCCGCCGGACGAGTCGGTCACGGACCCGATGCTAGGGCACCGACCGCACCACCGCCCGGATCCGACCGAATTCGGCGCGCGGCGAAATCACGGTTCCGCGTGGACGTTCCGATCCGGGTCCTGCCCGTCCCGCGAGACGACGATCCCGATCGCCCCGGGACCGACGTGTGCGCCCAGCACGGCGTCGAGTTCGGTCATCCGCAGTTCCGTGCCCTCCGGCAGCCGCCCGGTCAGTTCGTCGAGGAGGGACTTCGCGCGCTCGGGGGCGTCCCGGTGGTGCACCGCGACCTTCGGCTCGGCGATCTTCGCGACCTCGGCGCACTGGTCGACGACGGCCTCGACGAGCTTGGCGAGCGCCTTGGACATGGTCCGGGTCTTCTCCCGCAGGACGAGCTTGCCGTCGACGAGATGCAGGACCGGCTTCATCGACAGGGCCGTACCGAGCAACGCGGTCGCGGTGCCGATCCGGCCGCCGCGCCGCAGATGGTCGAGCCGGTCGACGACGAGCAGCGCGCGGCCGGCCTCGGCGACGTCGACGGCGCGCGCAAACACCTCGTCGAGCGACGCGCCGGTCTCGGCGAGCCGCGCCGCGGCGAGTGCCGAGAAGCCCAATCCCATTGCCGTGTTGCGGGAATCGACGAGACGCACGCGTCCCCCGAATGCGTCGGCCGCGTACTTGGCGGCCTCCCAGGTGCCGGACAGCTGCCGCGAGATGTGCACGGCGACCACGCCGTCACCGTCGCTGTCGGCGAGCGCCCGAGCGTAGACATCGGTGAGCTCGGCGGGCGCCGGCCCCGAGGTGGTCACCTTCGACAGGTCCTCGGGCAGTTCGTCGACGCCCTCGCGGAGCTCACGGCCCTCGGAGATCACGTGCAGCGGCACGACACGGATGTCGTACCGCTCCACCGCTTCCCGATCCAGACAGCACGACGAATCGGTCACCACCACAACAGACACGTCGACTACCGTATGCCGTCTGCCACCGAATCCGCATCTCGGTGCACCATCCGCACCGCTTCGACCATCGCGGCGGCGACCTTGCGGTGCCCGTCCCAGCCCCAGTGGATACCGTCCGGGTTCGCGTCGTCCGATTGGATGTTCTCGCGGACCGCAGCCGCCAGATCGACCAGGGGAACGGACTTTTCGGCCGCCCACGCGGTGATCGCGCGGGCCGCCGCGGGACGGCCCTTGTGGACCGACGCGTACTGCTCGCTGCGGTGCACCGACGGCAGGGTGGCGATCACCGGCAGGTCGGGACGCATGTAGGCAAGCGAGTCGCGGATGGTCTCGAGGTATTCGACGCTCACCCGCGCCGGCAGCGCGACCGGCCAGCCGAGCGGCGACAGCCGCGGCTGGAGCCAGCCGTACGCGTTGCGCACGACGCGACGCAGCGACGCCGGCCGCACGTAGCGGAGCTGTTCGCGCAGCGCGGTCGGCAGGGGCGACGGCAGCGTGTCCATGCCGCCGACGGCGAGCACGACGGCACCCGCGCGCGGGATCGACGCCCACACACGGGGATCCTGCGTCATCGCCCACCACGCGTCGCGCGTCGTCCAGCCGATCCGGGCGATCAGCTCGACATCCCAGCCGAGTTCGGCCGCAGCGAGGTTCGGCCAGATCCGCGGATCGTCCGCGGGCAGGCCGCCCTTCGGGCCGTAGTAGCTGAGCGAGTCGCCGATGACCAGCAGGGTCGGTCGCGTCGATCCGCCGGTGGCGTCCGGAACCTCCGGTGCGTCAGAGGACGTCATCGGCCACCACGTTCGCCGTCGCGTTCCACACATCGAGCCGCCATGCGGGTTCCTCTCCGTAGCCGCTGAGCCGTACCCAACCGGTGTTGCCGAGACCGCCGAGGATCGGCCAGCGATCCACGGGCAGATCCAGGAGGGCGGCGGTGAGCGCGGCGATCAGCCCGCCGTGCGCGACCAGGACGATCGGCCGTTCCCCCCAGTGTTCGTACTTGTCGAGCAGTTCCCGCACGACCGGGACGGCACGCCGCGCCACGTCGACCCTGCTCTCCCCCTCCGGCGGTGCCCATGTCGCATCGGCGCGCCACGCGGCCCGGGCACCGGGCGCGACCGAGTCGACGTCGTGGTGCGTGAGCCCCTGCCACTTCCCGAGGTGCGTTTCCCGCAGGCGCGGGTCGATCTCGACGGGAACACCCGCGCTGTCGCCGAGCACGACCGCGGTGTCGTAGGCGCGCCGCAGGTCGGACGAGACGACCGCGAGCGGCTCGAACGCCGCGATCTCCCGTGCCGCGGCGACCGCCTGGCGCCGGCCCAGCTCGGACAGCTCGGTGTCGAGCTGACCCTGCATGCGGCTGGTCGCGTTGTACTCGGTCTGTCCGTGACGCAGCAGGATCAGCCGGCGGACGATCTCCGTCACAGGTGGTCCGGGGTTTCCGGCAGCGCGTCGTGGGCGGGCGCGGTGAGGTTCCGGGTCGACGGTTCGATGCCCTCGACCGGCACGGTCGGGCAGTCCTTCCACAGCCGCTCGAGGGCGTAGAAGTTGCGTTCCTCGTCGTGCTGGATGTGCACGACGACATCGATGTAGTCGAGCAGCGTCCAGCGCCCTTCGCGGGTGCCCTCGCGGCGCACCGGCTTGTGGCCGGCCTCGCGCAGCTTCTCCTCGACGTTGTCGACGATCGCGTTGACCTGCCGCTCGTTCGCCGCGGAGGCGATCACGAAGCAGTCGGTGATCACGAGCTGCTCGGAGACGTCGAGCACCACGACGTCGGATGCCAGTTTCTCGTCGGCCGCCAGGGCCGCGATACGTGCCATCTCGATGGCTTCTGCCGATGCGCTCACTGCGTGCTCTTTCTCTCGGTTGCGGTGCGGGGCGGTTCCGGTGCGGCCCCGCGGCGGACCGTCTGCGGGTCGGTCACCGCGGCGGCCCCGTCGGGCCGCCGTGAATCCTGCGGACGATACAGATTGCGTTTGCTGATGTACTGCACCACCCCGTCCGGGACGAGGTACCACACCGGACGGTTCGCGCTGACCCGCGTGCGGCAGTCCGTCGACGATATCGCCAGGGCGGGGATCTCGACGAGGCTCACGGCGTCGGCGGGCAGGCCTTCGAGGTGCGGCGCGAGGTGCTCGACGTTGAGGTCGTAGCCGGGCCGGGAGACACCGACGAAGCGCGCACGGTCGAACAGCACCTGCCATTCCTGCCAGGACAGGATCGACGCGAGCGCGTCCGCGCCGGTGATGAAGTACAGCTCGGCGTCGGGCAGCCGTTCGTGCAGGTCCCGCAGGGTGTCGACGGTGTACGTCGGCTTGCCGCGGTCGATGTCGACACGGCTGACGGAGAACCGGGGGTTCGACGCGGTCGCGATGACCGTCATCAGGTAGCGGTCCTCGGCGGAGCTGACGTGGCGGTCGGATTTCTGCCACGGCTGCCCGGTCGGCACGAAGATGACCTCGTCGAGACCGAAGCGGTCGGCGACTTCGCTGGCCGCCACGAGATGTCCGTGGTGGATGGGATCGAACGTGCCGCCCATGACACCCACGCGCCGGAGCGGCGCAGGTTGCAGGTCGGATGGCTGTTGCACGGTTGACCAGCTTACGGGTTCACCGGCGCGGCCCTGCCTTCGCAGGGTCGGCAGGGCCGTCAGACCGGCAGGAGCGTTGACACGACCGCCGCGAGCTGCTGCGCGGTCCGGCACTCGTGCATGGTGACGACCTCGCTGTACACCTTCGCCGCCGAGTCGCCGGAACCCCACTGCCCCCGCGGTTCGGGGTTGAGCCAGTGCGCGTGCCGCGCGACCGTCACCAGATGCTCGAGCGCCTCACGGTTCGGATTGCGGTAGTTGGTGCGCCCGTCGCCGAGGATCAGCAGCGAACTGCGGCTGGTGAGGCTGTGCGCATACTGCTCGGCGAACACCCCGATCGCGTTGCCGTAGTCCGAGTGCCCGTCGTACGCGATGAGATCGGCCTCGCGCAGCATCCGCGCCATCGACGTCCCCAGGTCGGAACCCGCGGAGAAGTAGTCGGTGACCTCGTCGGTGGTGTCGATGAACGCGAACACCCGCACCCGGGTGAACTGCTCGCGCAGCGCGTGCACCAGCAGCAACGTGAAGTGCGAGAACCCGGCGACGGACCCGGAGACGTCGCAGAGCACCACCAGTTCCGGGCGGGCCGGGCGCGGCTTGCGGTTGACCAGGTCGATCGGCACACCGCCGGTCGACATCGACTTGCGCAGGGTGCGGCGCAGGTCGATGGCCCCGGCGCGGGCCCGGCGCCGGCGTGCCGCGAGCCGGCTCGCCAGCAACCGGGCCAGCGGGGTGACGCTTCGGCGCAACGCCGTCAGCTCCGCGTCCGAGGCGCGCAGGAAGTCGACCTCCTCGGCCAGCTTCGGCACACCGTACTTCTCGACGCGGTCGCGACCGACCTGCTCGGCGGTGCGCCGGCGCGTCTCGCGCTCGACCATCGCCCGGAAATCGGCGACGCGACGCGCGGCGGTGCGGCGCGCGACCTCGGTCTCGTAGTCGCCGGCCGGTTCGTGCTCCTCCGACGACCCGTTGCCCAGCAGCCCCTCGAGGATGCGAGTGACGAGCGTTTCCGGTTTGACGTCCCTCAGCGCCTGATAGGCGGAGAACGAGGGACCGTTCCCGGACTGGTACTGGCCGAGCTCCTCGACGAGCTGGGCGGTGAGCAGTTCGGTCAGCTCCAGCGCTTCGGGCGAATCGTCGGACAGCAGCTCGGCGATCAGGTCGCGCAGCGCCTCGAAGTCGATGTCCCCGTCCGGTGTGCGCGGCAGCGACGGGTCGATTCCCCCGGCTTCGCGGTTCCCGACCGCGGCGGGGAACCACAGGTCGAACAGCGCGTCGAAGGTGGCGCGGTGGGTGGGCCGGCGCAGCAGCGTGCACGCGAGCCCCTCCCGCAGCGCCTCACGGTCGAGCAGGTCCAGCACCGTCATCACCTGACCGGCGTCGACGGTCTCCGACGGCCCGACCGCGATGCCGCGCCGGCGCAGCGCCTCGACGAAGCCGACGAGGTGGCCCGGCAACCCGTGCGGAGCGGCGGGCCCTCGGTTCTGCCCGGGCGGGCGTGCGCCGGCCATCTCAGTTCAGCCGCAGCTCGGCAGCAGCACGCTGCTGATCGGACTGGTGTTTGAGCACGACCCCGAGCGTGGTGCGAACCGCCGCGTCGTCGAGGGTGTCGAGTCCGAGCGCCAGCAGCGTGCGGCCCCAGTCGATCGTCTCGGCGACCGACGGCAGCTTCTTGAGCTGCATGCCGCGCAGCACCCGCACGGTGCGCACGAGCTGTTCGGCGACGGCCTCGGGCAGCTCCGGGACCCGGCTCGCCAGGATCCGGCGCTCGAGTTCCGCGTCCGGGAAGTCCAGGTGCAGGAACAGGCAGCGGCGCTTGAGCGCCTCGGACAGCTCCCGCGCCGCGTTCGAGGTGAGCACCGCGAACGGCTTGCGCACGGCGCGGATCGTCCCGAGTTCGGGGACGGTGACGGCGAAATCGCTGAGCACCTCGAGCAGCAGGCCCTCGATCTCCACGTCCGCCTTGTCGACCTCGTCGACGAGCAGCACCGTCGGATCCTCCCGGCGGATCGCCGTCAGCAGCGGCCGCGAGAGCAGGAACTCCTCGGAGAACACGTCCTGCTTCGTCGAATCCCACGACTCGCCGGTTCCGCTCGCGGCGTTCGCACCCGCCGCCTGGATCCGCAGGATCTGCTTGGCGTGATTCCACTCGTACAGCGCGCGGGACTCGTCGACGCCCTCGTAGCACTGCAGGCGCACCAGTTCGGCGCCGGAGGTCTGCGCGACGGCACGCGCGAGTTCGGTCTTCCCGACGCCGGCCGGCCCCTCGATGAGCAGCGGCTTGCCCAGCCGGTCCGCAAGGAACACGGCGGTGGCGGTTGCCTTGTCGGCGAGGTAACCCGTCTCCGCGAGACGTGTGATCACATCGTCGACGTCGGCGAAGATCGGCGGAGTGGTCGGCAGCGCACGATCCACGCTGGATCCTTTCGATCAGGCCGGGCGGGTGTGGCCGTCGCCCCACACCACCCACTTGGTGGAGGTCAGCTCCGGCAACCCCATCGGGCCGCGGGCGTGCAGCTTCTGGGTGGAGATGCCGATCTCGGCACCGAACCCGAACTGCTCGCCGTCGGTGAATGCGGTCGAAGCGTTGACCATAACCGCTGCGGCATCGACCCGCGCGGTGAACTCCCGGGCCGCAGCCAGATCCGAGGTGACGATCGCCTCGGTGTGGCCGGTGCCGTAGCGGTCGATGTGCTCGACCGCGGCATCCAGATCGTCGACGACGGCCATCGCCACGTCGAGTGTCAGGTACTCCTCGGACCAGTCCGCGTCCGTCGCCGGGACCATGCCGGGCAGGTCGCCGTGCACGACGACGCTGTGGGCCTGCATCACCTGCATCAGCTGCGGCACCGCGGTGTCGGCGATCGCCTTGTCCACCAGGATGGTCTCGACGGTGTTGCACACGCTCGGCCGGCGCGTCTTGGCGTTGACGACGATCTTCTCGGCCATCTCGAGGTCCGCGGCCGAGTGCACGTACACGTGGCAGTTGCCGACCCCGGTCTCGATGGTCGGCACCGTCGCGTCGCGCACGACCGCGGAGATCAGGCCCGCGCCACCGCGCGGGACGACGACGTCGACCAGGCCGCGGGCCTGGATCAGGTGGGTGACCGAGGAGCGGTCCTCGCTCGGCAGCAGCTGCACCGCGTCCGCGGGAAGCCCCTGCGCTTCGAGTGCGCCGCGCAGCGCCTCGACCAGTGCCGCGTTGGACCGCTTCGCCGACGACGAACCGCGCAGCAGCGCCGCGTTGCCGGACTTGAGGGCGAGACCGAAGGCGTCGACGGTGACGTTGGGCCGGGCCTCGTACACCATGCCGACGACACCGAGGGGCACCCGCAGCTGCCGGATCTCGAGGCCGTTCGGCAGCGTCGAGCCGCGCACCACTTCACCGACCGGGTCCGGCAGACCGGCGACCTGACGCAGCCCGGACGCGATGCCCTCGATCCGGGCCTGGGTCAGCCGCAGGCGGTCCAGGATCGATTCCTCGGTCCCGGCTTCGCGTGCAGCGTCGACGTCCGCGGTGTTCGCGGCGAGAACCGCATCGGCCGCGGCGAGAACCGCGTCCGCCGCGGCGTGCAGCGCGGCGTCCTTTTCGATGGTGGTCAGCAGGGCGAGACGACGGGACGCGACCCGGGCACGACGCGCCGCGGCGTGCACGGCCTCGCGAATGTCCCCGGTGCCCTTTGCAGCAGCGTCCGATGCGGCGGTGTCGGGAGTCACGGCAGTCATGGTTGACAGAGTAGTCGCCGCGCCGGAACAGCCGCTCAGCGCAGCCCGGTGCCCCGGGCGAGAGCGGTCTGCACGAGGATCGAGACGAGCTCGCTGTAACCGATGCCCGCCGCCTCCCACATCCGCGGGTACATCGAGATCGACGTGAAGCCGGGCATCGTATTGATCTCGTTGATCACCGGTCCGTTGTCGGTCACGAAGAAGTCGACGCGCGACAGCCCCTGGCAATCGAGTGCCCGGAACGCGCGGATCGCGAGCGCCCGCAGTTCCTCGCTGACGTCGTCGTCGAGCTTGGCGGGCACGTCGAACTCGCACACGTCGTCGAGGTACTTGGTGTCGAAGTCGTAGAACGCCTCGTGGTTGCCGGAGCTGTCCGGCATGCGGATCTCGGCGACCACGCTGGCCCGCACGTCGCCGTCCGGGAATTCGAGCACGCCGCACTCGACCTCGCGCCCGACGATCGCGGATTCGACGATGACCTTCGGATCGTGCAGGCGCGCCTTCTCGAGTGCCGCGTCGAACGACTCCCAGTCGGCGACCCGGCTGATGCCGATGGACGAGCCGCCGCGGGCGGGCTTGACGAACACCGGCAGACCCAGCTGTTCCTTCTGCTCCTCGGTGAGCGAATCGACTCCCGGGCGCAGCACGATCTGGAATCCGACCGGCAGCCCCTCGGCGGCCAGCAACTTCTTGGTGAATTCCTTGTCCATGCCCGCGGCACTGGCGAGCACACCCGGACCGACGTACGGGATGCCCGCGAGCTCGAGCAGCCCCTGGATCGTGCCGTCCTCCCCGTAGGCGCCGTGCAGCACCGGGAACACCACGTCGACCGACGCGAGGACCTTGCCGAACTCCCCTTCGTCGAGTGCGACGATGTCGCCGCTGCGAGTCGGGTCGGCGGTGAGCACGAGGGCCGACCCGTCCGCCGCGACCGTCGGCAGTTCGCGCCCGGCCTTCGCCAGCCGGGCGGGATCGGAGTCGCCGAGCACCCACGCGCCGTCGGTGGTGATCCCGATCGGCACGACCTCGTACAGTTCGGGATCGAGGTTGCTCAGGATGCTGCCTGCGGAAACGCAGGAGACGGAATGTTCGTTGCTGCGGCCGCCGAACACGACGGCCACCCGGGTGCGGGGATTGCTCACGTACAAACCGTACCGGCACGGGTACCGGCTGCCATACCCGAGTAGGGCCGGTTCGTTCACGAAGCCGTGCCGGTCACACCGCCCGGAGAGCCGCGTCGATGTCCGCGAGGAGATCCTCGGCATCCTCGATGCCGCACGAGAGCCGGACGAATCCGGCGGGCACCTGGTCGCCCCAGCGGGCGCGCCGGTCGGCCGTGGTGTGGATCCCGCCGAAACTCGTCGCCGCTCCGACCAGCTCGGAGGCCGCGACGAACCGATGGAAGGCGTGCTCGTCGGCGAGCCGGAACGTCACCAGCGGACCGAACCTGCTCATTTGCGCGGCAGCGACCGGATGGGCGGGATCGTCCGGCAACCCCGGATAGCGCACCCCCTCGACCGCGGGATGCGATCGCAGCATCCGCGCGACCGCGAGGGCGTTGGCGCACTGTCGCTCGAACCGCAGGCCCGCGGTCCCGAGGCTGCGATGCGCCAGCCACGTCTCGAACGGTCCGAGGACGGTGCCGGAGAACAACCGCTCCCGGTCGATGCGCGGCAGCAACGCGGAGTCGGCGACGGCGAGGTAGCCGAACAACAGGTCGCTGTGGCCGCTGAGCGATTTGGTGCCGCTCGCGACGACGGCGTCCGCGCCGAGCGCCAGCGGCTGCTGGCCGAGCGGGGTGGCCGTGGTGTTGTCGACGAGCAGCAGTGCGTCGCACATGTGGCACACGGTCGCGATCGCGCGCAGGTCCACGGTGTCGAGGCCGGGATTCGACGGTGTCTCGACCAGCACGACGGAATTGTCGGGAGCGGTCACCAGAACGTCGGTCAGGGTGCCGTCGCCGAACTCCGCGCAGGACAGTTCGACGACGGTCACCCCGTGCGGCGCCAGGAACTCCTGGGCGTACGCGCGCACCTGGTAGTAGCCGTCGGACGGAACGACGACGGTGCCGCCCGGTTGCGCCAGCGACCGCAACGCGACGGTGACAGCGGACATTCCGGACCCGACGACGCGTGCCGCGACCGCGCCTTCCAGCGCCGCGAGCGCCGATTCGAGTGCCCGCCAACCGGGATTCGATGCGCGCGCGTAGCTGTCGAGCGCCGGATCCTCGTCGGGGCCGAGTTGATAGGGCGCCGCGAACACCGGTCCCGGCTGCATCGGCGAACCCGGTTCGTGTTCTGCCGCAACCGCTTTCACGCAGCGTGTCGAATTCCCCGGCGTTCGCCGATCACGCGTCACGGCCGGCTCACTCCGGCTTGGTACGACGGCCGAGCAACCGGCCGATCGCCTCGGGCACCGACAGTCCCTCGTAGCAAACCTGGTGCACCGCGTCGGTCAGTGGCATCTCGACGTCGTAGTTGGCCGCGAGCGCGCGCACCGACGTGCACGACTTGACGCCTTCGGCGACCTGACCGTGCGTGGCCTCCTGGGCGCTCTCGAGCGACCCCCCCTGGCCGAGACGTTCACCGAACGACCGGTTCCGCGACAGCGGCGAGGTGCACGTGGCGACGAGATCCCCGACGCCCGCGAGACCGGCGAGCGTCGCCGGCTTGGCGCCGACTGCCGTGCCGAGCCGGGTGACCTCGGCGAGGCCGCGGGTGATGATCGTCGCAATCGTGTTGTCGCCCAGACCCACACCGACGGCCATCCCGCACGCCAGTGCAATGACGTTCTTGCAGGCCCCGCCGACCTCGCAGCCGATCACGTCGGAGTTCGTGTATGGACGGAAATACCCTGTGGCACAGGACTTCTGGATCTGCATGGCGCGTCCGGAATCGGTGCAGGCGATCACGGTCGCGGCGGGCTGGCCCTCGGCGATCTCGCGGGCGAGATTCGGCCCGGACAGCACCGCGATGCGACTCTCCTCGGCACCGGTCACCTGAGCGATCACCTGACTCATCCGCAGCAGCGTGCCCTGCTCGATCCCCTTGGCGAGACTGACGAGCGTGACATTCGGGCCGATGTCGTCCCGCCAATGCTCCAGGTTCTCCCGCAACGACTGCGACGGCACCGCGAGGACCACGAAATCCGCACCCGCGAGGGCGAGCCGGTGATCCGATGTCGCGTGCAGCGATTCGGGCAACGTGACACCCGGCAGGTATCCGGGGTTCTCGTGCCGCGTCTCGATCGACTCGGCGACCTCCGCACGGCGCGACCAGATCGTCACATCGGTTCCGGCCTCGGCCAGCACCTTCGCGAACGCCGTCCCCCACGAGCCCGCCCCCAACACCGTCGCCTTGCTCACGCAGTCCCCTTTGCTCGTATCACCACCACCGGCCGATCGCCGACCGCTCGTCGTCACAGTATTGCCCAGGCGATCGTCGCGAGCTGCGCGAACACCCGCGCCCGGGAACGCACGACCGGACACCGGACCGCGCCGGTTTCCCGCGGCTGGCAGAATCGGCAGCCATGACCGCCCCGCACGTGCTGATCCCCGTCAAGGCCCTCGGCCTGGCGAAGACGCGGCTGGCGCGGGTCTACACCCCCGGCGAGCGCGCCGACCTGGCGCTGGCGATGTTCGAGGACACCCTGGACGCGGCGCTGCACCTCGAGGACGTCACGGTCACCGTCGTCACCGGCGATCCGGACGTCGCCCGGGCAGCGCGAGCGCGCGGCGCCCACGTCCTGGCGGATCCTCCCGACAGCGGAACGGAACCGCTCAATGCGGCACTGTCGTATGCCGCGGGGCAGGTCCGGACGTCGGCACCGGAGGCGACGCTCGTCGCGCTGCAGGCCGATCTTCCGGCCGTGCACCCGAGCGAACTCGCCGAGGCGCTCGCGCACGCGCGGCGGGTCGGCCGGGCGGTGGTCGTGGACCACACCGGGGCCGGCACCTCTGCGCTCGTCCACTGTTTCCCCGATCGGCCGTTCGAGCCGCGGTTCGGATCGGATTCCGCCGCCCGCCACATCGCATCCGGCGCCCGCGCGCTCGAGGGCGATTGGCCCGGACTGCGGCTCGATGTCGACACCGGAGCCGATCTCGAGGCGGCCGTGGCGCTGGGTGTCGGCCCCGCGACCACCGCGACGCTCGACCGGATCGGGCTTCCGCTCGGCTCCCTGCGTTAACCGGTTCCTGCCACAATGAATCCGTGAACAACGGTGACAGCACAGATCGACGGCCCGACCCCGAATCTCCCGAGCGCTCCGTGTCGAACAGCGTCGCGACCGCGACGACCTCGCGGATCGGTTCCGCCCCGGCAGCGCCGCCGGCTGCCGCTGCGCTGCCGGCGCTCGCCGACGGCCTTCCCGAAGGCCGGTATCTCAACCGCGAACTGAGCTGGCTCGATTTCAATGCGCGAGTTCTCGCTCTCGCCGAGGACACGTCGCTGCCGCTGCTCGAACGCGCCAAGTTCCTCGCGATCTTCGCGTCGAATCTCGACGAGTTCTACATGGTGCGTGTCGCAGGCCTGAAGCGGCGCGCGGAAACCGGCCTCGCGGTACGGTCCGCGGACGGACTGTCTCCGCGCGCCCAGCTCGCGCTGATCGCCTCGTCCACGCGCGAACTCGCCAACCGGCACTCCCGGGTGTTCCTCGACATGGTTCAGCCCGATCTCGCAAACGAAGGCATCTCGATCATCCGGTGGTCCGAGTTGTCGGACGACGAGAAGGTGCGTCTGACCGACTATTTCGCCGAGCAGGTGTTCCCGGTTCTGACCCCGCTCGCCGTCGATCCCGCGCACCCGTTCCCCTACATCAGCGGGCTGAGCCTCAATCTCGCCGTGACGGTGAAGGATCTGAAGTCCGCGGGTGAGCACTTCGCGCGCGTGAAGGTTCCGGACAATGTCGACCGGTTCGTCCGGGTCGATCGCCCCGGAATCTCCGACGGCATTCCCGCTTTCCTGCCGCTCGAGGAACTGATCGCCGCGCACCTGCACGTGTTGTTCCCCGGTATGGAGATCGTCGAGCACCACGCGTTCCGCGTCACCCGCAACGCCGATTTCGAGGTCGAGGAGGACCGCGACGAGGATCTGCTGCAGGCCCTCGAACGCGAACTGGCACGACGCCGTTTCGGTTCGCCGGTGCGGCTCGAGGTCTCCGACGACATGACCGAGCACATGCTCGACCTGCTGTTGCGCGAACTCGATGTCGACCCTGCCGACGTCGTGCAATTGCCGGGTCTGCTCGATCTGTCGAGCCTGTGGCAGGTCTACTCCGTCGACCGGCCGGACCTGAAGGATGCACCCTTCGTCCCGGCGACGCACCCGGCGTTCGGTGAGCGCGAGACGCCCAAGAGCGTGTTCTCCACGCTCCGGGAAGGCGATGTACTCGTGCACCATCCGTACGATTCGTTCTCCACCAGTGTGCAGCGTTTCATCGAGCAGGCGGCCGCGGACAGCCAGGTTCTCGCCATCAAGCAGACCCTCTACCGCACCTCCGGCGACTCCCCCATCGTCAATGCGCTCATCGCGGCCGCCGAGGCCGGCAAGCAGGTGGTGGCGCTCGTCGAGATCAAGGCGCGGTTCGACGAGCAGGCGAACATCAAGTGGGCACGCAAGCTCGAACAGGCCGGTGTGCACGTGGTGTACGGCCTCGTCGGTCTCAAGACGCACTGCAAGACGTGCCTGGTGGTGCGACGCGAAGGTTCGGCGATCCGCCGCTACTGCCACATCGGAACGGGCAACTACAACCCGAAGACCGCACGCCTGTACGAGGACGTGGGTCTGCTGACCTCCGATCCCGAGATCGGCTCGGACCTCACCGATCTGTTCAACACACTCACGGGGTACTCCCGGAAGGCGAAGTACCGCAATCTGCTGGTCGCTCCGCACGGGGTGCGGGCAGGCATCATCGAACGCATCGACCGCGAGATCGAGCTCGCCGCCAGGGCGACCGCAGCGACGGGAGATGCAGCCGGAAACGCCACGGGAATCCGCTTGAAGGCGAATGCTCTGGTCGACGAGCAGGTCATCGACGCGCTGTATCGGGCGTCCCGCGCCGGGGTTCCGGTCGAGATCGTGGTGCGCGGCATCTGCGCGCTCAAACCGGGCGTCCCGGGTCTGAGCGAGAACATCACCGTGCGGTCCATTCTGGGTCGTTTCCTCGAGCATTCGCGGGCGCTGCACTTCCGCGGAGCCGACGAATTCTGGATCGGCAGCGCGGACATGATGCACCGCAATCTCGATCGCCGCGTCGAAGTGATGGTGCAGGTGAAGGATTCGCGGCTGACCAAGCAGCTGGGTTCGATCTTCGATTCCGCCCTGGACCCTGCGACCCGATGCTGGACCCTGGAAAGCGACGGCACCTGGTCGGCATCGCCGGCCCCTGGCACTGCCGCTCGTGACCACCAGGTCGAGCTCATGCGCAGCCGGGCGTGAGTGTCGGAAGGACTTCTGTGACTTCCCCCCGGAAACCGGTGAATTCCGACAAGCCCGTGAAGGCGAACATCTTCGCCGCGGGTGCCGTGCTCTGGCGACCGAACCCGGCCGATCCGGCACGGGTCGAGGTCGCGCTCGTCCACCGTCCCCGCTACGACGACTGGAGCTTCCCGAAGGGCAAGCTCGATCCCGGTGAGACGGCGGTCGTCGCGGCGGTCCGCGAGATCGACGAGGAGACCGGATTCCGGGCGCAGCTCGGCCGGCATCTCGGCAAGATCACGTATCCCGTTCCGGGACACCGCAAACTCAAACGGGTCGACTATTGGGCGGCGCGTGCGGTCGGCGGCGAGTTCGTCCCGAACCACGAGGTCGACGAGTTGCGCTGGGAGGACCCGGACACCGCGTTCGATCAGCTTTCGTACCCGATGGATCGCACGGTGCTGCGCCGATTCCGGGCCCTGCCGGCGGATACGAAGACCGTTCTGATCGTGCGGCACGCCAAGGCCGGCAGCCGCAAACAGCATCGCGGTGACGACCGGCTGCGGCCGCTCGATTCGACGGGCAAGGCCCAGGCCGAGGCTCTTGTCGCACAGCTGCGCGCATTCGGGGCGGACAGCATCACGGCCGCAGACCGTGTCCGCTGTATCCAGACAGTGGAGCCCCTCGCCGAACAGCTGGGCGTCGACATCGCGATCGAACCGTCGCTCGCCGAGGAAGACTACGCAGCCGATCCGCAGCTGGGCCGCAAACGCACACTGGAGATCGCCCGGCGCGGCGGTTCACCGGTGATCTGCAGTCAGGGCAAGGTGATTCCGGACCTCGTCCGGTGGTGGGCGGAACGGGACGGTGTCACCGTGCCCGCGACCCGCAACCGCAAGGGCAGCACGTGGGTGCTGTCGCTGCACGAGGACCGGGTCGTCGCGGTCGACCATATCGAGAGCGCTCTGCCCGCCCCGCCCCGATAGAAGTCTCGGGAATGCATTTCGGCGGTCACCGGAACGGATCCGGTGACCGCCGAAACGGTTGTGCTCAGCGATGCGGCCCGATCGGGCCGCCCGCAGATCGGTTCTCGGCTGTGCCGATTACTTCTTGGCTGCGCCCCGGCGGGCCGGAGCCTTCTTCGCAGCGGTGGTCTTCTTGGCCGCCGTGGTCTTCTTGGCCGCGGTGGTCTTCTTGGCCGCCGTGGTCTTGGCCGGAGCCTTCTTCGCCGCGGTGGTCTTCTTCGCCGCCGTGGTCTTGGCCGGAGCCTTCTTCGCCGCGGTGGTCTTCTTCGCTGCCGCGGTGGTCTTCTTGGCCGCCGTGGTCTTGGCCGGAGCCTTCTTCGCCGCGGTGGTCTTCTTCGCCGCTGCCGCCGTGGTCTTCTTGGCGGCGGTGGTCTTCTTGGCCGCTGCCGCCGTGGTCTTCTTGGCGGCGGTGGTCTTCTTCGCAGCGGTCTTCTTCGCGGCAGCCTTCTTCACCGGAGCAGCCACACCGCGCTTGACGGCGGGACCGGACGCGGGAAGCTTCTGGGTACCGGCGATGACTGCCTTGAACTGCGCGCCCGGCCGGAACGCCGGCACGGACGTCGGCTTGACCTTGACGGTCTCACCGGTGCGCGGGTTACGAGCGACACGAGCGGCGCGGCGACGCTGCTCGAAGACACCGAAACCGGTGATGGTGACGCTGTTCCCGGCATGCACGGCGCGCACGATCGCATCGACGATGTGCTCGACGGCTGCCGTTGCCGTACGCCTGTCCGAACCGAGCTTCTCGGTCAGAACGTCGATCAGCTCTGCCTTGTTCATTGATTTCCTCCGCACATTACGGTCCACCGTCAGACCGACTTGTAGTCCACGGTAGACCCGCAAACGGGCAAGAGTCTATGTGCCACGCCAATTCTCATGCAACTAGAACGGCGGGCCCGGCCGAAGATCACATCGGCCGGGCCCGCCGGGGCAGTGCTGCAAGGACCCTCGATCAGGGGGTCGGGAGGGTTGTCGGTTTCCAAGACGGCCTTGCGTTTTCGTACTCGGAAATCGCGTCTACCTGCCGCAATGTCAGTCCGATGTCGTCGAGACCCTCGAGCAGACGCCACCGCGTGTAGTCGTCAATAGCGAACTGCACCACAGTGGTTCCGGCCGTCACGGTCCGCTTCCCGAGATCGACTTCGAGCTCGAGGCCGGGCTGCTGTTCGATGAGCTTCCACAGCAGTTCGACGTCCGCCTGCTCGACCTGAGCGGCGAGCAGGCCCGCCTTTCCGGCGTTGCCGCGGAAGATGTCGGCGAAGCGCGACGAGATCACGACGCGGAATCCGTAATCGGACAAAGCCCACACGGCGTGCTCGCGCGACGACCCGGTGCCGAAGTCGGGGCCCGCCACGAGAACCGAGCCGCGGTCGAACGGCGGGGTGTTGAGCACGAACGACGGATCGGTGCGCCAGCCGGCGAACAGGCCGTCCTCGAATCCGCTACGGGTGACGCGCTTCAGGTACACCGCCGGGATGATCTGGTCGGTGTCGACGTTCGAGCGGCGCAGCGGAACACCGATGCCCTTGTGAGTAGTAAAGGCTTCCATCGAGAATTCTCCTTCGGTCCCTTGACCTAGTCCAGATCCGCCGGGGCGGAGAGCTTGCCGCGCACCGCGGTCGCCGCCGCGACCGCCGGCGACACGAGGTGGGTGCGGCCGCCCTTGCCCTGGCGTCCTTCGAAGTTGCGGTTCGACGTCGATGCCGAACGTTCGCCCGGCGCGAGCTGATCCGGGTTCATACCCAGGCACATCGAGCACCCGGCCTGACGCCATTCGGCGCCCGCCGCAGTGAAGATCTCGCCGAGGCCCTCGGCCTCGGCTTGGGCGCGCACCCGCATCGAACCGGGCACGACGAGCATCCGCACCCGGTCGGCGACCTTGCGTCCCTTGAGAACATCGGCGACGGCGCGCAGGTCCTCGATGCGGCCGTTGGTGCACGAACCGACGAAGACGGTGTCGACGGCGATCTCACGCAGCGGCATGCCGGGTTCGAGATCCATGTAGCGCAGCGCCTTCTCGGCGGCCAGGCGCTCGGTCTCGTCGGCGATCTCCTCGGGCACCGGCACGTTCGCGCCGAGCGGGGCACCCTGGCCCGGGTTGGTCCCCCACGTGACGAACGGGGTCAGCGACGCACCGTCGATGTGGACCTCGGCGTCGAAAACGGCGTCCTCGTCGGTACGCAACGCATCCCACGCGGCGACCGCCGCGTCCCAGTCCGCGCCCTGCGGGGCGTGCGGACGGCCCTTCAGGTACTCGTAGGTGACCTCGTCGGGCGCGATCATGCCGGCGCGGGCGCCCGCCTCGATCGACATGTTGCAGATCGTCATCCGCGCTTCCATGGACAGCTTGCGGATCGCCTCGCCGCGGTATTCGAGGACATAGCCCTGACCGCCGCCGGTGCCGATCTTCGCGATGACGGCGAGGATCAGGTCCTTGCCCGTGACGCCCTCGGGCAGTTCGCCGTCGACGGTGATCGCCATCGTCTTGAACGGGCGCAGCGACAGCGTCTGCGTCGCCATCACGTGCTCGACCTCGCTCGTGCCGATACCCATTGCCAGGGCACCGAATGCGCCGTGGGTGGAGGTGTGGCTGTCGCCGCACACCACCGTCATGCCCGGCTGGGTCAGACCGAGCTGCGGGCCGACGACGTGCACGATGCCCTGATCGATGTCGCCCATCGGGTACAGCCGGACGCCGAATTCCTCACAGTTGCGGCGCAGCGTCTCGACCTGGGTGCGCGAGACCGGATCGGCGATGGGCTTGTCGATGTCGACGGTCGGGACGTTGTGGTCCTCGGTCGCGATCGTGAGATCGGGACGCCGCAGCCGGCGTCCGGCGAGCCGCAGGCCGTCGAACGCCTGAGGACTCGTGACCTCGTGCACGAGATGCAGGTCGATGTAGATCAGATCCGGCTGCCGCGCCGAGCCCTCTCCCTCACCGCGCACGACAACGTGCTGATCCCACACCTTCTCCGCCAGAGTTTTTCCAGCCATCTTCTCCACCTGTCGTACGTGACGAACGCGGTTGCCGGTTCTCGGGGCTGTGCCCGGGCCGCGTATGGTGCCGTCCCCGCCCGTCGGTACATGGGTTATGCTTCCCAGTATGCGAGACGGAGGTATCGACCTATGAGACAGCATAGCGGCATCGGAGTGTTGGACAAAGCGATGTCCGTGCTGCACGCGGTGGCCGAGCAGCCGTGCAACCTCAACGAACTGTGCTCCCGCACGGGCCTGCCGCGCGCGACCGCGCACCGGCTGGCCGTCGGCCTCGAGATCCACCGGTTGCTCACCCGGGACAGCGACGGCCAGTGGCGTCCCGGACCGGGCCTGGCCGAACTGTCCGCCGGCGCCGGCGATCCGCTCGTGGAGGCCGCCTCCCTCATCCTGCCCCGGTTGCGCGAGATCACCGGCGAGAGCGTGCAGCTGTACCGGAGGGAGGGCACCCAGCGCGTGTGCGTCGCCGCCCTCGAGCCCCCGACGGGCCTGCGCGACACCGTCCTCGTCGGCGCTCGGCTGCCGATGACCGCCGGGTCGGGCGCGAAAGTTCTGCTCGCATGGGCGGATGCCGCCACCCAGCGGGCGATCCTGCCGGACGCGGCGTTCGGTGAACGCGTCCTCGCGGAGGTCCGTCGCCGCGGGTGGGCGCAGAGCGCCGCCGAACGCGAACCGGGCGTCGCCTCGGTGGCTGCACCCGTGCGCGACGCGGCCGGGACGGTCGTCGCGGCGGTCTCCGTGTCCGGCCCCATCGACCGCATGGGCCGCAAGCCCGGCGCCCGCTGGGCGTCCGATCTCCTCGCCGCCGCGGAAGCACTCCACAAGCGGCTCTGAAGGATTCCCCCGGATCTGTGATCGCTGAGACGACAGCCGCACCGGTGGTGACAGCCGGGCATGACGCATGACACAGTGCTGTCCCATGGGCATCAAACAACGCGCACAGATCACCATGACGGACGACGAAGTCCAGGACTTCCTCGACCGCAGCCGTGTCGCCAACATGGCGACGCTCGGGCCGTCGGGCACACCGCATCTCATCGCGATGTGGTACGCGCTGATCGACGGTGAGATCTGGTTCGAAACCAAGGCCAAGTCCCAGAAGACGGTGAACCTGCGGCGCGACAACCGCATCACCGTGCTCGTCGAGGCCGGCGACACCTACGACCAGTTGCGGGGCGTGTCGATCGAAGGCCACGCCGAGATCACCGACGACCACGACACCCTCTTCGCGGTGTGCCGCAACGTCTGGGAGCGCTACACCGGTCCGTACACCGACGAGATGCTCCCCGCCGTCGAGCGGATGATGCACAAGCGCGTCGCGGTGCGTGTGGTGCCGGACCGTGTCCGCTCGTGGGATCACCGCAAGCTCGGCATGCCGGCGATGCCCATCGGTGGCACGACGGCCCGGTACCTGTAGGCACTCGAAAATCGGGCGACAGGGCTCCCGCGCCGCGATAGATTCGTTCGCATCCAGACCGGCCGACCGGAGGGAGATGTCATGAGCGACACGTCCAAGGACCGGATCAAGGAGCAATTCCGGGCGGCGCTCGAGCGCAAGAACAGCCGCACGGGCCGGGGCACCGCCCATCTCGACGCGGATTCGAAGGCGCACGGTCCGCATGCAACCGCCGATCATCACCGCGAATTCCGGCGCAAGAGCGGATAGCCGGTACCGACAACGAGGAAGGCCCTCCGAGCAATGCTCGGAGGGCCTTCGCTGTACCCCCGATGGGATTCGAACCCACGCTACCGCCGTGAGAGGGCGGCGTCCTAGGCCGCTAGACGACGGGGGCCTGGACCATCTTCATTTCTTCAGAGAAGAACACCCATCGATCCGGGGATCGATGGGCAGTTCATGGTACCCCCGATGGGATTCGAACCCACGCTACCGCCGTGAGAGGGCGGCGTCCTAGGCCGCTAGACGACGGGGGCCTGAGAACTTCTTCTCTGGTTGCTTCCCGGAGGAAGCTCAGCCAGCTTAGCTGGCCGAGACGCTGTGGGCAAACCACCGCATCTCAGCTGGGGTACCAGGACTCGAACCTAGAATGGCTGAACCAGAATCAGCTGTGTTGCCAATTACACCATACCCCATTGGTTTGTTCCTTCGGCCTGCCCTGCGGGCGTCTGTGGCCTCCGTTCCGAACCGAGAGAAAGATTAGCACCAACCCCACCACGAACTACAAATCGCCTGGTCAAGAGCATGAATTGCCCCTCGGAGCCGTGCGGAACGATCCCCCGCAGACGACTCGGCCCGCCACCTTCCGGGTGGAGGGTGGCGGGCCGAGCCGGTACCGGCGAGATGGTCAGGCGATGCCCGCGCGGGCGGAGCTCAGGCGCGCCAGGGTCACGTCCCGGCCGAGCAGTTCCATCGACTCGTACAGCGGCGGGCTGATGTGCGATCCGGAGACGGCGACACGCACCGGAGCGAACGCCTTGCGCGGCTTGAGGCCCAGCTCCTCGATGAGAGCGGCCTTGAGCGCCTCCTCGAGGTTGGCGGTCGTCCACTCCCCCACACCGTCGAGCGCGGTGATGGTCGCGTCGAGTACGGGCGCGGCGTCGGCACCGAGATTCTTGGCGGCGGACGCCTCGTCCACCGTGAACTCCGACTCCGGGACGAACAGGAACTTCAGCAGGTCCCAGGCGTCGGACAACACGACGATGCGGGTCTGGACGAGTTCGGCGGCCGCGGAGAACCGCGCGTCGTCGACGTCGGCCGTGATGTAGCCGTGCTCGATCAGGAAGGCCTTCAACCGCGCCGCGAAGTCCGCGGGCTCGAGCAGGCGGATGTGCTCGGCGTTGATCGCGTCGGCCTTCTTCTGGTCGAAGCGAGCGGGGTTCGAGTTGACCTTCGAGATGTCGAACGCGGCGACCATCTCGTCGAGCGAGAACACGTCGCGGTCCTCGGCCAGGCCCCAGCCGAGCAGCGCGAGGTAGTTCAGCAGACCCTCGGGGATGAACCCGCGGTCGCGGTGCAGGAACAGGTTCGACTCGGGGTCACGCTTGGACAGCTTCTTGTTGCCCTGTCCCATCACGAACGGCAGATGCCCGAACTCCGGCGTGAAATCGGCCACACCGATCCGCTGCAGCGCCTCGTACAGGGCGAGCTGCCGCGGCGTCGACGAGAGCAGGTCCTCGCCGCGCAGCACGTGGGTGATGCGCATCAGCGCGTCGTCGACGGGGTTGACGAGCGTGTACAGCGGGATGCCGTTGCCGCGGGTCAGCGCGAAGTCCGGGACCACACCCGCCTTGAACGTGGTTTCACCGCGCACGAGGTCGTTCCACGTGAGGTCGTGATCCGGCATGCGCAACCGCACCACCGGCTTGCGTCCCTCGTCGAGGTAGGCCTGCCGCTGCTCGGGCCTCAGGTCGCGATCGAAGTTGTCGTAGCCGAGCTTGGGGTCGCGGCCGGCAGCCTTGTGCCGCTCCTCGACCTCCTCGGGAGTCGAGAACGACTCGTAGGCCTCACCGGCCTCGACGAGCTTGGCGACGATGTCGAGGTGCAGATCCCGTCGCTGGGACTGCCGGTACGGCTCGTACGGCCCGCCGACCTCCGGTCCCTCGTCCCACTGCAGGCCGAGCCAGCGCAGGGCGTCGAGGATCGCCTGGTACGACTCCTCGGTGTCGCGGGCTGCGTCGGTGTCTTCGATGCGGAACACGAAGGTGCCGCCGTGGTGGCGCGCGAACGCCCAGTTGAACAGGGCGGTGCGCACCAGGCCCACGTGCGGGGTTCCGGTCGGGGACGGGCAGAATCGAACGCGTACTTCGCTGCTGGTCATGGCTCACTCTGGTAGAGGGATGAAAAGTCCCTACCAGGCTAGTCCTCCCCGCCGCGGCGGCAGAAGCGAAGTGCGGTTGTCACTCGCCCTTCGCGACGACCGGATTGGTGAGGGTACCGATCTTCTCGATCGTCACCGACACGGTGTTGCCCGGCTCGATGGGGCCGACACCCTCGGGGGTTCCGGTGAGGATGACGTCACCCGGGAGCAGCGTCATCACGGCGGAAACCCACTCGATGAGCTTCGGAATGTCGTGGATCAGCAACGAGGTTCGGCTGCGCTGACGCTCCCGCCCGTCGACCTCGGCGGAGATCTCGAGGTCGGAGGCGTCGAGGTTCGTCTCGATCCACGGACCGAGCGGGCAGAACGTGTCGTGCCCCTTGGCGCGTGCCCACTGGCCGTCCTGCTTCTGGTGGTCGCGGGCGGACACGTCGTTGGCGATGGTGTATCCGAGCACGACGTCGAGCGCCTTCGCGGCGGGCACGTCCTTGCACGGCCGGCCGATGACGACGGCGAGTTCCGCCTCGTGGTGCACGAGCGAGGTGTTGCGCGGGATGACGATCGGGGCGCCGGGGCCGATGATCGAGGTGTTCGGCTTGAGGAAGATCACCGGCTCCTCGGGCACCTCGTTGCCGAATTCCGCGGCGTGCGCGGCATAGTTGCGTCCGACGGCGACGACCTTGCTCGCGAGGATCGGCGCGAGCAGGCGGACGTCGGCGAGCGGCCAGCTACGGCCGGTGAACGTGGGCGTCCCGAAAGGGTGCTCGGCAATCTCTTTCGCGATCGCGGAATCGGATTCGCCTTCGATGCTGACGAAGGCGACACCGTCGGGGCTGGCAATTCGACCAAGGCGCATGACGCGCAGTCTATCGGTGCGCCCACGCTCACCCGGCGCCCCCGTCGATCCGGGTGTACCGTTTGTTCATTGTTTCATACTTCGAGATATGTTCCCAGATAGTGAGACATGATGGAAGTTGTCGCCGACATCGGCCGGAAACGGTGGCTGATCCTGGCCCTGGGAGTGCTGGCACAGACCGTGCAGGCCACCGTCGTCAACGGCACGGCCTTCCTCATCCCCACCCTCCACACCGAGCACGGCCTGGACCTCGCGCAGGCCGGAACCCTGGCCGGCGCACCGATTCTCGGAGGGGTACTCACACTCGTCGCATGGGGGGCGATCGCCGATCGCTTCGGTGAGCGGAACGCCCTCGCCGCGGGTCTCGGCATCGCCTCCGCGGCGACGGCTGCCGCCGCGACGACCACAGCCCCTGGCGCACTGGCGGTTCTGCTCGCGGCCGCGGGAGCGGGCGCGGCCAGCGCCAACGCCGCCAGCGGGCGCGTCGTCGTCGGCTGGTTCCCGCAGGCACAGCGGGGTCTGGCGATGGGCATCCGGCAGATGTCCGTTCCGCTCGGAATCGCGTTGGCCGCCATGATGATGCCCCCACTCGCCCGCGATCACGGAATCGGTTGGGCGCTGGCATTTCCCGCGATCATGTGCGGCGTGGGAGCGATCGCGTGCGCGGTCGGAATCATCGACCCGCCGCGGCCGGATCGGGACACCGCAGCCGACAACGGCTTGCTGGACAATCCATATCGCGGCTCGCGGACACTGGCGCGCATCCACGGCACGTCGATCCTGCTGGTGGTCCCCCAGCAGATGGTGTGGACCTTTGCACTCGTGTGGCTGGTCACCGACCTGGACTGGACCGAGACGAGCGCCGGACTGGTTATCACCGCATCCCAATTCCTCGGCGCGATCGGTCGTGTGATCGTGGGCGTGTGGTCGGACCGGACCGGCAGCCGGATGGGACCGCTGCGGATCGTTTCGATCTCCGTCGTCGTATCGATGGCGGCGCTGGCCGCCACCGCCTGGTTCGCCTCCCCCACCGCGGTCGTGATGCTGCTGGTGGCGTCGGTGACGACCGTTGCACCGAACGGACTGGCGTTCACCGCGGTCGCCGAGCTGGGCGGGCCGTTCTGGGGTGGTCGTGCACTGGGCATCCAGAACACCGGGCAGTTCGTCACCGGCGCGGCTGTCGGTCCCGCCTTCGGAGCGTTGATCGGCGCCGTGGGATTCCCGATCGCCTTCGCGATCGCAGCGATCGCACCGCTCGCGGCCGTGCCCCTCGTCCCACGGGACGAATAGCCGCCGTTCCCACGGAACGAACAAGGGTCCCTCCGGCGGCCGCCCGCCGGAGGGACCCTTTCTCCGAGCACTGCCGGAAAACGCTGTCTCAGAGCGCTGCCGCGATCCGATCGCCGACCTCGCCGGTCACGATGGGGCCGGTGCCGCGTGCGGCGAGATCCGCCTCGACGGCCGCTTCGATGCGGGCCGCGTCGTCCTCACGACCGAGGTGACGCAGCAGCAGGGCCGCCGACAGGATCGCCGCGGTCGGGTCTGCGATTCCCTTGCCGGCGATGTCCGGGGCGCTGCCGTGCACCGGTTCGAACATCGACGGGTTGGTGCCGGAGGCGTCGATGTTGCCGCTGGCGGCCAGGCCGATGCCACCGGTGACCGCACCGGCCAGGTCGGTGATGATGTCGCCGAACAGGTTGTCGGTGACGATGACGTCGAACCGGCCGGGATCGGTGACCATGTAGATCGTCGCGGCGTCGATGTGGCAATACGCCGTCTCGACCTCCGGGTACTCGGCGCCGACCGTCTCGACCGCGCGGGTCCAGATGGCCCCGGCGTTGGAGAGCACGTTCGTCTTGTGGATGAGCGTCAGGTGCTTGCGGCGGCTCTGCGCCAGCTCGAACGCGTAGCGCACGACGCGCTCGGCGCCGAACCACGTGTTGATCGACACCTCGGTGGCGATCTCGTGCGGGGTGCCGACGCGGATGGCGCCACCGTTGCCGGTGTACGGGCCTTCGGTGCCTTCGCGAACCACGACGAAATCCATCTCCGGGTTACCGGCGAGCGGCGACGCCGTTCCCGGGTACAGCCGCGACGGACGCAGGTTCACGTGGTGGTCGAGAGCGAACCGCATGTTCAGCAGCAGTCCACGCTCCAGGATGCCGGGGGTGACCGACGGGTCGCCGATCGCGCCGAGCAGGATCGCGTCGTGTTCGCGGATGGCGGCGAGGTCCGCCTCCGGCAGGAGTTCACCGGTGGCGTTGTACCGGCGAGCACCGAGGTCGTATTCGGTGGTCTCGAGGTCGGGCACGAGCTTCCGCAGCACCTTCAGTGCTTCGGCCGTGACCTCGATACCGATGCCGTCACCGGGGATGACCGCAAGCTTCATGGGCTCTACTCACTTCCTTGTGCGACGGTGGCCGCGACCGTGCAGACGGTCGCGGCCACCGGGGGGTGAAGCACGGGATGGATCAGGACAGATCGACCTGCGCGACGCGGGCGTCGAGCTTCTCGACGATCTGGGCGACCTCGGCGTCGCCGACCACACGGTCCACGCGCAGGATCACGGTGGCACCCGACCCCTCGACGTCCTGGCTCAGCGCAGCGGCCTGGATGTCGATGGACGCGTTGCCGAGGATCGTGCCGAGGATGCCGAGCACGCCCGGACGGTCCTCGTAGTGCACGATGATGTTGTGGCCCTCGGCGCGCAGGTCGAAGCTGCGGCCGTTGATGTTGACGATCTTCTCGACCTGCTGCAGGCCGGTCAGCGCACCCGCGACCGCGGTGACGGAGCCGTCGGCGGCCACGGCACGCACCTCGACGGCGCTGCGGTGCGTCTGCGCCTCGCTGTGCTTGTCGACCTCGACGCTCACGCCGCGCTGCTCGGCGAGCTGCGGAGCGTTGACGAAGGTGACGGCCTCGTCGCTGCTGGCGGAGAACAGACCGCGCAGAGCCGCGAGCCCGAGGATGTCGACGTTCTCGGCGGAGAGCTCACCGCTGACGACGACCTGCACGTTCTGCACGGCCTCCGACGAGAGCGTGCCGGCGAGCAGGCCGAGCTTGCGGACGAGTTCGAGCCACGGTGCGACCTCTTCGCCGACCGGGCCGCCGGAGACGTTGACGGCGTCCGGCACGAACTCGCCGGCCAGGGCCAGCAGCACGCTCTTGGCGACGTCGGTGCCGGCGCGGTCCTGCGCCTCGGCGGTGGAGGCACCCAGGTGCGGGGTCACCACGACGTTGTCCAGCTCGAACAGCGGCGAGTCGGTGCACGGCTCGGTGCTGAACACGTCGAGGCCGGCGCCGCGAACCTTGCCGGAGACGAGCGCGTCGTGGAGCGCGGCCTCGTCGATCAGGCCACCGCGGGCGGCGTTGACGATGATGACGCCGTCCTTGGCCCGGGCCAGACGCTCGGCGTTGATCAGGCCGGCGGTTTCTTTCGTCTTGGGCAGGTGCACCGAGATGAAGTCGGCGCGCTCGACGAGCTCGTCGATGTCGACCAGCTCGATGCCGAGCTGCGCGGCGCGCGCGGCGGGCAGGTAGGGGTCGTACGCGATGACCGTGGTCTCGAAGGCGGCGAGGCGCTGCGCGAAGAGCTGGCCGATGCGGCCCAGGCCGACGACACCGACGGTCTTGCCGAGGATCTCGGTGCCGTTGAAGCTCGAGCGCTTCCAGGTCTTCTCACGCAGGGTGCGGTCGGCGGCCGGGATCTGACGCGCGGTCGACAGCAGCAGCGAGACGGCGTGCTCGGCGGCCGAGTGGATGTTCGAGGTCGGCGCGTTCACGACCATGACGCCACGCTCGGTGGCGGCGGGGATGTCCACGTTGTCCAGGCCGACACCGGCGCGGCCGACGATCTTGAGCTTCGTCGCGGCGGCGAGCACCTCGGCGTCGACGGTGGTGGCGGAACGGACGAGCAGGGCGTCGGCGTCGGGCACAGCCGCGAGAAGCGCGGGGCGGTCCGGGCCGTCGACCCAGCGCACCTCGACACCGTCGCCGAGCGCATCGACGGTCGATTGCGCGAGCTTGTCGGCGATCAGGACAACGGGACGGCCATTCTGGCTCACGTGCGAACTCCCTGTAGTTGATTGTCTGCGGGCGTCGACGGCGCGCACACCCTTCTCGGCACGCGGCACAGCCGTGACAGCGTCGAGTTTAGAACCCCCCACCTCCGCGTGGGTGCGCGACCCGGGGTTGTCCTACCAGGTGGTACGACACGCCTCGATCGGTGTGATGCGACCCCCGGCGCACGTCGGAGGTGATTTCGATTACGCCGGGTCGGCGGGAGCCCTCGAGTTCGTCTCGTATGCCCGAATCCGATTTCACGAGAAATCGCTCGCCCGGTGCATGATTCACGAACTCTCGGTCGAGTGTTGTTCTCGCGCTGGATGTTTCACCGATCAGTACTGTCCGGTTCGCCGACCGCGCGTCGCTGTTCCCGGAACGCGGTGACCGCCGCGCGCACGGTCGGGTGAAAGTGTGTCGCGTCGAACCGATCCCCCACCCCGAACTGCACCAGTTTGTCCTTGATGGGGCCTTTCATCGCCGCGAACGCCAACCGGATTCCCTTGCTCGCCAGATAGCGGTCCAGGTCGACGAGTTCGTCGACGGCGGTGGTGTCGAGGCCGGTGATCGGTTCGGCGGCGATCACCACCCACTCGACGGGCGTCGGCGCGTGCGCCACCAGTTCCCGCACGTGGCGGTCGAGGAGATCACCGTTGGCGAAGAACAGCGGGGCGTCGAACCGCGCGATCACCAGTCCCGGAATCCGATGCCCCTCGGGATGCCGGGTGATGTCGTGGAGGCCCGGAACCCCGTCCAGTTCCACCAGTTCCGTGCGATAGGGCTGCCACGCTCGGACCACGACCGTCAGCAGGGACAGCCCGATAGCGACCAGGATGCCTTCGAGCACCCCGACGAGCGCGACTCCGAGGAACGCCGCGACGGCGAGACCGGCCTCGACGCGGCTCATCCGCCACATCGTGACCAGACCCCGCACGTCGATGAGCGCCGCCGCCGCGACCAGCACGACCGCGGCGAGCGCGGCCTGCGGCAGGTACGCCGTCAGACCGGGCACGAGCAGCACGAACGCGAGCACACCGAGGGCGCCGACGACGCCCACGAGCTGGGTCCGCGCACCGTTCTGCTCCGCCACCGGTGTCCGGGAAGAACTTGCGGAGATCGGGAATCCGCCGAACAATCCGCCGGCGATGTTGGCCACGCCCATCGCCCGCATCTCCGCGCTGCCGTCCACGTCGGCGCCGCGCCGGGCGGCGAACGTCCGGGACAGCACCGCGGTGTCGGCGAAGGCGATGAGGGCGATCGCGACGGCGGGACCGAGCATGGTGACCACGTCGTTCCACCCCACCCCGCCGAAGGACGGGGCGGGCAGGCCGCGGGGCAGCGCACCGACCATTGCGATGTCGTCGCCGAGACCGAGCACGGCGGACAGCGCGATCGCGCCGACAACCGCAACGAGCACCCCGGGTATCCGGATCCGCAGCATCCGGCACGTCACCATGACGGCCAGCGAGCCGACGCCCACGGCGGTGGCGAGCAGGTCGATGCCTCCGGTGACCGCTTCCCCGGCGACGGTGCCGATCCGGCCGAGTACGTCGTCCGCATCGACGTCGATGCCGAGCAGCGTGGGCAACTGTCCGATCACGACGACGAGCGCGATGCCGTTGAGGTATCCGATCCGGATCGGCTTGGACAGCAGATCGGTGACGAAACCCAGACGCAGGAACCCCGCGACGAGCAGGACGGTCCCCACGAGCACGGCGAGCACACCGGCCAGTGCGACTGCCCGCTGCGGATCACCGGAGGCAGCGGCGAGCGGGAGCACGGCCGCCGCGATCAACGGGGCCAGAGCCGAGTCGGGGCCGAGCACGAGCACCCGGGACGGCCCGACGATCGCGTACGCGAGCAGCGGCACGATCGTCGCGTAGAGCCCCGTGTACGCGGGCAGCCCCGCCGCGGTCGCGTACCCCATGCCCGCCGGGATCAGCAGCCCGATCAGCGCGAGGCCGGCGGTGACGTCCGGGCGCAACCACTCGCGACGGTAGGTGCGGACCGTGACGACCCCCGGCAGTCGATCGAGGCCCAGGCTCCAGGACATCGGCACATTATCCACCGAACACACCGGCGTATCCGCCACGAACGCCGCCGGCCCGGCACCCGAAGTCGGGTGCCGGGCCGGCAGAGGACGAAACTGCTTATGCGGTCTCGGTGATCGGGCGATCGACCCAGCTCATCAGGTCGCGCAGCTGCTTGCCGACGACCTCGATGCCGTGCTCGGCGTTCTGCTTGCGCAGGCCCTCGAGCTCCTTGTTGCCGTTCTCGACGTTGGCGACGAGACGCTTGACGAAGGTGCCGTCCTGGATGTCCTTGAGGATGTCCTTCATGCGCTCCTTGGTGCCGGCGTCGATGACGCGCGGGCCGGAGAGGTAGCCACCGAACTCGGCGGTGTCGGACACCGAGTAGTTCATGCGCGCGATGCCACCCTCGTACATGAGGTCGACGATGAGCTTGAGCTCGTGCAGGCACTCGAAGTACGCCATCTCCGGGGCGTAGCCCGCCTCGACGAGGACGTCGAAGCCGGTCTTGACGAGCTCCTCGGTGCCACCGCAGAGGACGGCCTGCTCACCGAACAGGTCGGTCTCGGTCTCTTCCTTGAAGGTGGTCTTGATGACGCCGGCGCGGGTGCCGCCGATGCCCTTCGCGTAGGACAGGGCCAGAGCCTCGCCCTCGCCCTTCGGGTCCTGGTGGATGGCGATGAGCGCGGGCACGCCCTTGCCGTCGACGAACTGACGACGCACCAGGTGGCCGGGGCCCTTGGGGGCGACCATGCCGACGGTGACGAACTCCGGAGCCTTGATCAGGCCGAAGTGGATGTTCAGGCCGTGGCCGAAGAACAGCGCGTCGCCGTCCTTCAGGTTCGGCTCGATGTCGTTCTTGAAGATCGACGCCTGCGCCGTGTCGGGGGCGAGCAGCATGATCACGTCGGCCCACTCCGAAACCTCGGCGGGGGTTCCGACGGTGAGGCCGGCTTCTTCGGCCTTGGCCCGCGACTTCGAGCCTTCCTTGAGACCGATGCGCACCTCGACGCCCGAGTCACGCAGGCTCAGCGAATGCGCGTGCCCCTGGCTGCCGTAGCCGATCACCGCGACCTTGCGGCCCTGGATGATCGACAGATCGGCGTTGTCGTCGTAGAAAAGCTCGACTGCCACAGTTCCTACCTCTTTCAGCAATTGGGGTGTGTTCAGGCTAACGGGTGGCCGTGATCGACTTGGGACCACGTCCGACGGCGACGACACCGGACTGCACGATCTCGCGGATGCCGTACGGCTCGAGCATCCGCAGAAGCGCGTCGAGCTTCGAGCGGGTGCCGGTGGCCTCGATGGTCAGCGACTCCGGAGAGACGTCGATCACCTTGGCGCGGAACAGGTTCACCGTCTCGATGACCTGGGTGCGGACGCTGGCGTCCGCACGGACCTTGATGAGCACGAGCTCGCGCGCCACCGACGCCTCGCCCTCCTGCTCGACGATCTTGATGACGTTGACCAGCTTGTTGAGCTGCTTGGTGACCTGTTCGAGCGGGAACTCGTCGACGGTCACGACGATCGTCATGCGGGAGATGTCGGGCACCTCGGTTCCCCCGACGGCGAGGGATTCGATGTTGAATCCGCGCCGCGAGAACAGGGCCGCGACACGGGCCAGCACGCCCGGCTTGTCCTCGACGAGAACGCTGAGGGTGTGACTCGTGCTCACTGACGATCCTCTCCTGCTGCGGAATCGGTGGCGGCCTGCTCGCGGTTCATGGCCTCGTGGATGACGGCGGGCTCGGCGGCGGCCTCGTCGTCGTCGAACAGCGGGCGGATGCCCCGCGCCGCCATGATTTCGTCATTGCTGGTGCCGGCGGCGACCATCGGCCACACCTGGGCGTCCTTACCGACGATGAAGTCGATGACGACCGGGCGGTCGTTGATGGCCTGGGCCTGGCGGATGGCGGGCTCGACGTCCTCTTCGCGCTCGACCCGGATGCCGACGCAGCCGAGGGCCTCGGCGAGCTTGACGAAGTCCGGGATCCGGACCTCACCGTGGGTACCGAGCTCGGTGTTCGAGTAGCGCTGGTCGTAGAACAGCGTCTGCCACTGACGGACCATGCCGAGATTGCCGTTGTTGATGAGCGCGACCTTGATCGGCACACCCTCGACGGCGCAGGTCGCGAGTTCCTGGTTGGTCATCTGGAAGCAGCCGTCACCGTCGATCGCCCACACCTCGGCCTCGGGCTTGCCCATCTTGGCGCCGAGGGCGGCCGGCACGGCGTAGCCCATGGTGCCGAGACCACCGGAGTTCAGCCACGTGCGCGGCTTCTCGTAGTCGACGAACTGCGCAGCCCACATCTGGTGCTGGCCGACGCCGGCGCAGTAGATGGCGTCCGGACCGGCGAGCTTGCCGACGGCCTGGATGACGTACTGCGGCGACAGGGAACCGTCGGCGGGACGGTCGTAGCTCAGCGGGTAGGTGCGACGGATGTCGTCGAGGTATTCCCACCACTGCGCGTAGTCGAGCTTGGTGCCGGTGGCCAGATCCGCACGGATCGCCTCGACGAGTTCGACGAGGACCTCGCGGCAGTCGCCGACGATCGGGACGTCCGCGTGCCGGTTCTTGCCGATCTCGGCGGGGTCGATGTCGGCGTGGATGACCTTCGCGTCCGGCGCGAACGAGTCGAGCTGACCGGTCACGCGGTCGTCGAAGCGGGCGCCGAGCGTGACGAGCAGGTCGCTCTTCTGCAGAGCCGCGACCGCCGCGACGGTGCCGTGCATACCGGGCATGCCGCAGTTGAGGCGGTGGGTGTCCGGGAATGCGCCGCGCGCCATCAGGGTGGTGACGACGGGGATGCCGGTCAGTTCGGCGAGCTCGAGCAGCTCGGCGGACGCGTCGGCCTTGATGACGCCGCCGCCGACGTACAGCACCGGGTTCTTCGCCTCGGCGATCAGGCGCGCGGCCTCGCGGACCTGCTTGCCGTGCGGCTTGGTCACCGGGCGGTAGCCGGGCAGGTGCATCTCCGGCGGCCAGCTGAAGGTGGTCTGCGCCTGCAGGATGTCCTTGGGGATGTCGACGAGGACGGCGCCGGGGCGGCCGGACGCGGCGATGTAGAAGGCCTCGGCGAGGATGCGCGGGATGTCGGCGCCGTCGGTGACGAGGAAGTTGTGCTTGGTCACCGGCATGGTGATGCCGGAGATGTCCGCTTCCTGGAAGGCGTCGGTGCCGATGAGACCGCGGCCGACCTGGCCCGTGATCGCGACGATCGGGACGGAGTCCATCTGGGCGTCGGCGAGCGGGGTCACGAGGTTGGTGGCGCCGGGGCCGGAGGTGGCCATGCACACACCGACCTTGCCGGTGGCCTGCGCATATCCGGTTGCGGCGTGACCGCCGCCCTGCTCATGACGAACGAGGACGTGACGGACCCGCTTGGAATCGAACAGCGGATCGTAGACGGGAAGGATCGCACCACCGGGGATGCCGAAGACCGTGTCGACCTCGAGCTCCTCGAGGGCTCGGACGACCGACTGGGCTCCGGTGACCCGCTCGGGCGCGACCTGGCGGCGAGTTCCGGGCTGCGCTGCGGCGGCTGCGGTAGTCGGGGTGGACCCCGGCTTTCGCGGCGAGGGTTGAGGCCGTGCGGTTGGTGCGCTCACTGCGAATTCCTCTGATTCTGGCTCCGGGCAACAAAAAACCCTCGTCAGCATCTGCTGTACGAGGGTGGCGCGTCGTGGGCGAGTTGCGGTATGCGGCTCAGGCGACGACGCGCCGGCCGATTACGAGCAACCCATTCTTATTCACGCGCTAGACGGTAGGCGCGCGCGAAGCAGACAGTCAACTTGGTTCGGTCGTCTGTCCCAGAATGTGAGATGCCTCGGCTGCAATGCGAAGATGGTGAGGTGTCATCCTCCCAGCAGCCCGTGCCACCGCGTTCATCATCCCACACGCCGGAATCGGCGACGCGCGTCATTCGGATTTCCCGATTGTCGCTGCTCGCGTGCGGCATCCTGCTCCTTGCGGTGGCCTCGCCCGCGATGGCCTGGCCCGCGGCGTTCTCCTGGATGCTGGTGATCCCGTTTCTCGTGCTCGCGTGGATCCTGCGCGTACGCACCGTCGTCGGACCCGACGGCATCACTGCCCGCGCCACGTTCTCGACGACCCGCATCGGGTGGGGCGCACTCGCGGGAATCCGCTTCCCCAAGCGCGGCTGGGCGCGCGCGACCCTCACCGACGGATCCGAGGTTCCGCTTCCCGTCGTCACGTTCGGCCGGCTCCCCGAGCTCGCCGAGGCCAGTGGCGGACGCATCACCGATCCGTATGCCGCGGCCGACGCCGCCCGCGCCGAGGCCGCGGAGCGTGAAGCCGAGGAAGACCCGGCCGCCGAGTCGGATGACGCATCGAAATAGCACAACGGTAAATTCGACACCGCTGCACCCCGGCCCCTGCCGCAGCCCGGCAGCCGGCCCGACAGCCGAAGGCGCAGCCACCCGCCCTGTGAAGGAAACCTGCACATGCCCCCGTTGAGGTCACGCACCACCACCGTCGGACGCAACGCCGCCGGTGCCCGCTCCCTGTGGCGCGCCACCGGTCTGACCGACTCCGATTTCGGCAAGCCGATCGTCGCGATCGCCAACTCCTACACGCAGTTCGTGCCCGGACACGTCCACCTCAAGGACGTCGGCGAGATCGTCGCCGACGCGGTCCGGGCCGCCGGTGGCGTCGCCCGCGAGTTCCACACCATCGCCGTCGACGACGGCATCGCGATGGGCCACGGCGGCATGCTGTACTCGCTCCCGAGCCGCGAAATCATCGCCGACTCGGTCGAATACATGGTGAACGCCCACACCGCCGATGCGCTGGTGTGTATCTCCAACTGCGACAAGATCACCCCGGGCATGCTCAATGCGGCCATGCGCCTGAACATTCCGACGATCTTCGTCTCCGGCGGTCCGATGGAAGCGGGCAAGGCGGTCGTCGTCGACGGTGTCGCCCACGCCCCCACCGACCTGATCACCGCGATCTCCGCGTCCGCGAGCGAGTCGGTGAGCGACGAGGGCCTCGACGAGGTCGAGCGCAGCGCCTGCCCGACGTGCGGTTCGTGCTCGGGCATGTTCACCGCGAACTCGATGAACTGCCTCACCGAGGCGCTGGGCCTGGCGCTGCCGGGCAACGGGTCGACCCTCGCCACCCACGCCGCCCGCCGCGCGCTGTTCGAGAAGGCCGGCACCACGATCGTCGAGGCGGCGCTGCGTTACTACCGCGACGAGGACGAGTCGGTGCTGCCCCGCAACATCGCCACCCCGGCGGCGTTCCGCAACGCGATGGCACTCGACGTCGCGATGGGCGGTTCGACGAACACCGTGCTGCACACCCTCGCCGCCGCGCAGGAAGGCGAGGTCGACTTCGACCTCGAGACCATCGACGCGATCAGCCGCAAGGTTCCGTGCCTGTCGAAGGTGTCACCGAACTCCGACTACCACATGGAGGACGTGCACCGCGCGGGCGGAATCCCCGCGCTGCTCGGTGAACTCCGCCGCGGCGGCCTGCTCGAGACGGACGTCCACACCGTGCACACGGCGAGTTTCGACCAGTGGCTCGACGAGTGGGACATCCGGTCCGGCAAGGCCACCGAGGAGGCGCTCGAACTGTTCCACGCCGCCCCCGGCGGGGTTCGCACCACCGAGCCGTTCTCGACCGACAACCGCTGGGCGTCGCTGGACACCGACGCCGCCGGTGGCTGCATCCGTGACATCGAGCACGCCTACACGGTCGAGGGTGGCCTGTGCGTGCTGCGCGGCAACCTTGCCGTCGACGGCGCGATCCTCAAGACCGCCGGTATCGACGAGGACCTGTTCAGCTTCGAGGGACCGGCCCTGGTGGTCGAGTCGCAGGAGGAGGCCGTCTCGGTCATCCTCGGCAAGAAGGTGAAGCCGGGCGATGTCGTGGTCGTGCGCTACGAGGGCCCCGCGGGTGGTCCCGGCATGCAGGAGATGCTGCACCCGACGTCCTTCCTCAAGGGCGTGGGCCTCGGCAAGGTGTGCGCGCTGATCACCGACGGCCGCTTCTCCGGTGGCACGTCGGGCCTGTCCATCGGGCACGTCTCCCCCGAGGCCGCGTCCGGCGGTGTGATCGGTCTCGTCGAGAACGGTGACCGCATCCGCATCGACGTCGCGACCCGCACCCTCGAGGTGCTCGTCGACGACGAGGTGCTCGCCGAGCGCCGCGCGAAGATGGAGGCCTCGGAGAACCCGTGGCAGCCGGTCGCCCGTGACCGTGTCGTGTCGAAGGCCCTGCGCGCCTACGCGGCGCTCGCGACCTCCGCCGACAAGGGTGCCGTCCGCCAGCTCCCGTAGCTCGTACTCGTGCGCGGTTTCGGTAGCTCCGGCTACCGAAACCGCGCACGAGCGCGTCAGCGCACGAAAAGCCAGAGGCACACGCCGCCGGCGACGCCGAGCAGCAGTGCCACGAACGATCCGATGAACGGGCGCGTCGCCCAGCCACGTGCTCCGTCGACGGCGATCCGGCCGGGACCGGTCAGCACGATCGCCACCGCCGCCGCCCCGAGCAGTAGCTCGAACTCCACACCGGATTGCTCCGCCGCGAAGTACTGCAGGCCCGGTTCGAGGTGGTGTTTGAACAGCACCGCGTTGATCATGATCGCGACCACGGCGGCCGCTGCGAGCGGTGTCAGCAGGCCCAGGACCAGCAGGGTCCCCGCCGCGACCTCCCCGATCGCACCGACGATCGCGAGGATCTCCGAGTACCGGTAGCCGGCGCCCTCGACGAGCGCTTCGAATCCGTCGAGTCCGGGTCCGTCCCACCATCCGGTGAGTTTCTGCAGCCCGTGCACGATCATGATGCCGCCGACGGCCAGCCTCAGGATCAGCAAACCGAGGTCGAGGGTGCCGCGCCGTACCTTCGGGGGCACAGCGGCAACCGGTTCCGGCTCCTCGTACGATCCCGGCGCGACCGGCATCTCCGGCCGATGGATCGGGTCGGTGGGGCCGTCGAACGCCCCGGCGGAGCGGGATTCGAACGACCTTTGATCCAGGTCGAGGTCGTCGTCGGATTCGAGCATCGACGAACGTGGACGGTTCAGCTCGAGCGTCGGATTGTCGTACGGCGCCGGCTCCGGGACTGGGTCTTTCGCCTTGTCGCTCACGTGGTCCAGCCTAGGTCGCGCGGCGGGGAGCACCCGGGAACCGAGGAGACGCTCGGCGTGCCGGTAACGTTTGCGGCATGACGAGGGGTGCGCGGTTGAGGGGTTCGCGGCGACTGCCGACATTGGTGCTGGCACTCGGCCTGTTCGCCACGGTCACGTCGTGTGCCCGGTTCGACGATGCGGCCACGACCCCGTTCACACCGGAGCCGTCGTTCGACGGCGGTGCCGACATCGGCCCGCTCGAGCAGTCACCGACCACGTCGACGACACCGTCCGTCCCTGCGGTGCCTCCCGGCCCGTGTGTGGATCCGGATCCCGCGGTCGTCGCCACGTGCCTCGACACCACCGGTGGGCTCGTCACCGTGCCGGACGGCAGTTCCGCGTTCGTGGCCGAGCGGCGCACCGGACGGATCCTGCAGGTCGCCCCCGGCACCGAACCCGTCGAGATCGCAACGATCCCGGTGGACGGCTCGGGCGACGGAGGCCTCCTCGACCTGACCCTGTCCCCCAGCTACGGCGAGGACCGGCTGCTCTACGCGTACATCACGACACCGTCCGACAACCGGGTGGTGCGCATCGCCGCCGGCGACGTCCCCAAGGATGTGTTCACCGGCATCCCACGCGGCGCGAACGGTAACGCCGGCGCCATCGAGTTCGTCACCCCCACCGAGCTGGCCGTCCTCACCGGAGACGTCGGAAACCCTGCTGCCGCAACAGATCCCGCGTCGCTTGCCGGGAAGCTGCTGCGCGTGCCGCTGCCCGCCCCGGGCGGTCCTGCCCCCGCACCGACGGTGGTGCTGTCCGGCATCGGAACGGCCGGCGACGTGTGCCGTGACCCGATCGGCAATCTGTGGGTCACCGACCGCACGCCGCTCGAGGACCGGTTGCAGCGGGTGGGGTCGGACGGTTCCGTCGCGGGCGCGCCGGTGTGGACGTGGCCGGACCGTCCCGGCCTCGCCGGATGCGCGGCCGGCCCCGATGCGGTGGCGATCTCATTGACCGACGGCAAGGCGGTGTCGGTGGTCGCCACCGACCCGGGTACCGGCGCGGTCACCGCGGCCCCGGTGCTCGCAGCGCAGGACAGGTACGGGCGGCTGGGCGGCGCGTCGGCCGGCGCCGACGGGTTGCTGTGGGTCTCGACCGTCAACAAGGACGGCGGCCAGCCGGGGCCGAACGACGATCGGGTCGTGCGCATCCAGTTCCCGGCAGGCGGTGGCGGATTCGACTGAGCCGGAAAGACCGTCGGACGTCGCCGTCTCGCGTCCCGGAGAACCACTCTCGGCGACAATCGACGCGGTGGGTGCGAATTCGCTCACGCTACAGCGTGGGCGAATTCCGAAACACGTCGTGAATTCGGGATTATTCGCAGCCTCAGCGACCGGCGTCCGGCGAACTCACCGACTGCGGCCGATCGGATCGCTGGAGCAGCCCCGCGACCATCGGAAGGACCAGCACCGTGATCGCCCCGGCCGCAACGAGAATCGACGCACTGCCGTTCGTCATCTCCCCCGCCGAGACCGCGACCCCGGTGACGGCGACGATGAGCGGAAGCCCGGTCGTCGAGTACAGCGCGATCTGCAGTTGTTCCGCGGTGTCGAAGCGGGAGTCGCGGTCGAGGCGTGCGGACACGAACACCGGCACACCCCGGACCAGAATCAGCAACAGCAGGAACGCTATCAGCACACCGGGTTTCTCGACGACGGCACCCACGTCGATCGCCATCCCGGAGGTGACGAAGAAGATCGGGATGAGGAACCCGTAGGCAAGTCCGTCGAGTTTCGTCTCGAGCAGCACGTCGCCGGACGGAATCGCCCGGCGCAGGATGAATCCCGCGGCGAACGCGCCGAGGATCACGTCCAGGTCGAACACGACCGCGAGGGTGATGAGCCCGACGAGCAGCAGCATCGTCAACCGGACCGACGTCTGGGCGGTGGTCATCGAGGTGCGTCGCACGAATGCCAGGAACTGCGATCCTTCCCGCAGGATCCGCGGCGGCAGCAGTGCCACGATCACGGCGACCACCGCGAACGCCGCGAGGACCAGCAGGGATCCGAGCGCACCGCGCGCGCCCAGCAGCGTCGCCATCGCGATCACGGGCAGTAGCTCGCCGACCGCTCCGTGGTTGAGCACCGACCGCCCGAGCGGGGTGTCGACGAGCCCGCGGTCCGCGAGGATCGGCAGCAGAGTGCCCAGCGCGGTCGACGTCAACGCGATCGCGACGGCGACCTCGGCATTCACGAGACCGGCCGCGCCGAGCGCCGCGACGGTCGCCAGGGCCAGTGTCATGCACACGCACCACGTGATCAGGGCGCGGCGACCACCGCGACCGCGCAGCTCCGCGGGATCGATCTCGTAGCCGGCGAGCAGGAACAGCAGCCCCAGACCGAGTTCGCGGAGCATCTCGATCCCGCCGTCGACCTCGGCGAAGCCGAGCGCGTTGGGACCGATGACGACCCCCGCGACGAGCAGCAGCACCACTTCCGGCACGAGGCGACGCGGCACCGCTCCCGCGACGAGCGGCGCGACCACAGCCGCCACGACGATCCAGAACAGCGAAAGGGCGACTGCGGCATCCATGTACCGCTACGTTAGCGGCCCAAGATCAACTGCACGCGGCGATGACGAGTTCCTTGACGCGCGCCGGGTCGGCCTGGCCGCGGGTGGCCTTCATGACGTCGCCGACGATCTTGCCGGCCGCCTGGACCTTGCCGGAGCGGATCTTGTCGGCGATGTCGGGGTTCGCGGCCAGCGCCTCGTCGACCGCGGCCTGCAGCGCCGAGTCGTCCCGCACGACCTCGAGTCCGCGCGCGGCCACGACCTCCTCCGGTTCGCCCTCGCCGGCGAGCACACCGTCGACGACCTGCCGCGCGAGCTTGTTGGTGAGCTTGCCGTCGGCGACCAGCGCGATGACCTTCGCGACCTGCTCCGGGGTGATCGGCAGATCCGCGAGTTCCACCTCGCGGGCGTTGGCCTGCTGCGTCAGGTAGGCGACCCACCAGGACCGGGCCTCGGACGCGGGCGCCCCGGCCTCGGTCGTCGCGATCACCAGGTCGAGAGCACCGGCGTTGACCAGGTCGCGCATCTCCTCGTCGGAGACACCCCATTCCTTCTGGATGCGGGCGCGGCGCAGCCACGGCAGCTCCGGCAGGGTGCCGCGCAGTTCCTCGATCCACTCGGCGCTCGGAGCGACCGGCTCGAGATCCGGCTCCGGGAAGTAGCGGTAGTCCTCTGCGGTTTCCTTGCGGCGACCGGGCGAGGTCGTGCCGTCGGCCTCCTGGAAGTGGCGGGTCTCCTGGACCACCGTGCCACCGGCCACGAGCACCGCCGCCTGGCGGCGCATCTCGTAGCGGACCGCGACCTCGACGGACTTGAGCGAGTTCACGTTCTTGGTCTCCGTGCGGGTACCGAACTCGTCCGCGCCGATCGGGTTGAGCGAGAGGTTGGCGTCGCAGCGCATCGAGCCCTGGTCCATGCGCACGTCCGACACGTCGAGGGCCTTCAGCAGATCGCGCAGTGCGGTGACGTAGGCGCGGGCGACCTCGGGGGCACGCTCACCGGCACCGACGATCGGCTTGGTGACGATCTCGACGAGCGGCACACCGGCACGGTTGTAGTCCAGCAGCGAGTGGCTCGCCCCGTGGATGCGTCCGGTCGCGCCGCCGACGTGCAGCGACTTGCCGGTGTCCTCCTCCATGTGGGCGCGTTCGATCTCGACCCGCCACGTGGTGCCGTCGTCGAGCACGACGTCGAGGTAGCCGTTCGTCGCGATCGGCTCGTCGTACTGCGAGATCTGGTAGTTCTTCGGCTGATCCGGGTAGAAGTAGTTCTTGCGCGCGAACCGGCCCCACGGGGTGATCTCGCAGTTCAGCGCCAGGCCGATGCGGATGGCGGATTCGACGGCAGCCTGGTTGACGACGGGCAGCGATCCGGGCAGGCCCAGGCACACCGGGCACACCTGCGTGTTGGGCTCGGCACCGAACGTGGTCGGGCAGCCGCAGAACATCTTGGTGGCGGTGTGCAGTTCGACGTGCACCTCCATGCCCATCACGGGCTCGAACTTCGCGAGCACGTCGTCGTAGGCGAGCAGATCATCGGACATGGCGGCAGTCATGCGGTCGATTTTAGACGCCGCCACCCGGCCCACTCACCACCACTCAGCCGAACAGAACCCGCATCTCCTGGTATCGCTCCTCCGGCACCAGCTTGTGGTGCGCGAGCGCCTCGTCGAACCCGACGCGGACGATGCGGGTGCCGTGCAGCGCCACCATGTGACCCCAGTCCTCGTCGGCGACGAGATCGGTGACGGCCATACCGAGCCGGGTCGCCAGGACCCGATCGAACGCGGTGGGCACTCCCCCGCGCTGGATGTGACCGAGCACCGTCGCACGGGTCTCGATGCCGGTGCGTTCCTCGATCATCGGGGCCAGGATCTCGGCGATACCACCGAGGCGCGGACGATCGAATCCGTCGAGACCCTTGTGCGAGTGGGCCTCGGTCATGTCCGGCAGCGTGAAGCCCTCGGCGACGACGACCATCGGGGCGCGACCGCGGTCGCGCACACTCGTCGTCCACGCGCAGATCTGGTCGATGCTCTCCGGGTGCTCGGGAATGAGGATCGCGTGCGCGCCCCCCGCTGTACCCGAGTGCAGGGCGATCCACCCGGCGTGCCGCCCCATCACTTCGAGCACCATGCAGCGTTTGTGCGAGTTACCGGTGGTGCGCAAGCGGTCGATGGCGACGGTGGCGATCTCGACGGCCGTGTCGAATCCGAACGTGTAGTCGGTGCGGCCGAGGTCGTTGTCGATCGTCTTGGGAACCCCGACGATCGGGATTCCTTCCTCGAACAGTCGTTTCGACGCCGCCGCGGTGCCTTCTCCGCCGATCGCCACCACCGCGTCGACACCGAGTTTCTCGAGGGTGCGGGCGATGTTCTGCGCGCCGCCCTGCGGTCCCTGATACGGCCCGAATCGGCTGGTGCCGAGGATCGTGCCGCCCTGGTTCGACAGGCCCCGCACCGAACTGCGGTCGAGCGGCATCGCATCGCCCTCGACGAGTCCGCGCCATCCGTCGAGGAAGCCGACGAACTCCTGGCCGTACACGGTCTCCCCTTTCAGGACCGCGCCGCGGATCACCGCATTGAGTCCCGGGCAGTCGCCGCCGCTGGTGAGAATTCCGACCTTCGTCATGTACGCCTCCGTTGCAGAGGATCCGTGTCGCTCCTGTCATCCTGCCCGCAAGCGGCGTGAGCGTCATCTCGATCGGCAACGTTGCCCGCTGCAAAGTCTCACAGAGAACCCGCGATCGCGCTGAGCGGAACGCAACGCGCACTTACGGCGAGGCAACACACCGGTCACCGCGGCCCACGACACTTTCTCCGATCCCACAGGAGGTTGCCGTGTCCTATGTCCCACCGGCCGAGCTGGCCCGCGCAATGGTCGACGCCGGCCATAGCAAAGTCCTCACGTCCACCCGCGACACGCTGATCCGCGCGTTCATGGGTGGTGCGCTGCTCACCCTCGCGGCGGCGTTCGCGGTCACCGTGACCGTCCAGACGGGTAACGCCCTGCTCGGCGCGGCCCTGTTCCCGGTCGGTTTCTGCCTGCTCTACCTGCTCGGTTTCGACCTGCTCACCGGGGTGTTCACGCTCGCGCCGGTCGCATACCTGGACCGCCGTCCGGGCGTGACGATCGGCGGCGTCCTGCGCAACTGGGGACTGGTGTTCGTCGGCAACTTCGCCGGGGCGTTCATGGTCGCCGTGATCATCACGTTCGTGCTCACCTACGGATATTCGATTCCGCCGAACGAGGTGGCCGAGAAGCTGATGACCATCGGCGAGTCACGCACCGTCGGCTATGCCGAACACGGCGCCGCGGGCATGGCGACGCTGTTCCTGCGCGGCGTGCTGTGCAACTGGATGGTCTCGACCGGTGTGGTCGCCGCGATGATGTCGAAGAACGTGACCGGCAAGGTGCTCGGCATGTGGCTGCCGATCATGCTGTTCTTCTACATGGGATTCGAGCACTCCGTGGTCAACATGTTCCTGTTCCCGTCCGGCCTGCTCCTCGGCGCCGACTTCACCCTCGTCGACTACCTCGTGTGGAACGAGATCCCGACGGTGCTCGGCAATCTCGTGGGCGGACTGGTCTTCGTCGGCCTGGCCATCTACACGACCCACGTCCGCACCCAGCCCAAGCGGGCCACCGTCGAGATCGCGCCCGCGCCGGAGCGGGAGACCGAAACGGTCTGATCGCGAACACTTCCGCGGAGAACGAAGGGGCCGGGCGTGGTCGGGACGCCCGGCCCCTTCGCGGTTCCGATCCGACCGTCACCCGGGCACGACGAGCCCCGACTCGTAGGCCACCACAACCGCCTGCGCGCGGTCCCGCAGATGCAACTTGCCGAGCACCTTGCCGACGTGCGTCTTGACCGTCTGTTCGGCGACGAACAACCGTTGCGCGATCTCCTGGTTCGACAGGCCGTGCGCGATCAGCTCGAGCACTTCCGTCTCGCGCGGGGTCAGCACGTCGAGCGCGGTGCTGCGACGGGGCGCGCGCCGGCGGGTCACGTCGGCGATGAGCCGGCGGGTGACCGTCGGCGCCAGCAACGCCTGCCCGTCGGCGACGACCCGTACGGCCCGGACGAGTTCGTCCGCCGGCGCGTCCTTGAGCAGAAACCCGCTCGCACCCATCCCCAGCGCCTCGTACACATAGTCGTCGAGGTCGAATGTGGTGAGCATCAACACTTTCGAGCGCGGCTCGCGCCGGTCGGCGAGGATGTGCCGAGCAGCGTCGAGGCCGTTCATCTCCGGCATGCGCACGTCCATGAGCACGACGTCGGGCCGCAACCTCGCGACCTCGCTCACCGCGACCTTCCCGTCCGGGGCGTCCCCGACGACACTGATGTCGGGTTGCGCGGCGAGCAGCGCGCCGAAGCCCTGGCGGACCATGGCCTGATCGTCGGCGATGAACACGGTGATGGGTGCGTGCGGCTCGGTCATCACCCCCACCCTAGGCGGCGGGGACGCGGGGCAGCACCGCCGACACCTCGAATCCTCCGTCGGGTCGCGGGTGCGCGTACAACCGTCCCCCGACCGACGCCGCCCGATCGGCCATGCCGCGGATACCGTTGCCGCCTCCGCGGTCCGGCCGGTCCACGGGACGGTCCCCGCGACCGGCCTCCGAGGCGCCGTTGCGGACGGTCAGGTCCACCTGGTCCGGACCGCACACCACCTGCACGGACACCTCCGAGCCCGGCGCGTGCCGGGCCGCGTTGGCGAGCGACTCCTGCAGGATCCGGTACACCGCGAGTCCCGCGCTGTCGGACACCGACCCGGTGTCCCCGTCGATCCGTGCGGTGAGGTGCACCCCGGCGCGGCGGGACGCGTCGAACAGTTCGTCGACCCGGCTCAGCCCGGGCTGCGGAGCGTTCTCGGGCAGCATGCCGTCGCTTCGCAACACACCGAGCATGCCGCGGACCTCGTTGAGCGCCTCCCGCGCGTGAACGCCGATCGATTCGAATTCGGCGCGGACCTCGTCGGAGACGTCCGGCAGCCGGTACGGGGCGCTCTGCGCCTGCACCACGACTAGGGACATGTGGTGGGCGACGATGTCGTGCAGGTCGCGGGCGATGCGCGCCTTCTCCTCGAGCGCCGCGCGACGGGCACGTTCGAGTTCGCTGATCTCCTCCTCACGGGCCAGTTGCCGCCGGGACAGCACCAGCCAGCGCACGAGCAGCGCGAACGCCGCGATCGCGGCGAGCCCGATCGCCCAGCCCCATCCGTCGTTGCCCGGCAGGTAGACGAAGAACAACAGGACGGTCGCGAGCCAGACGACGAGCACGATCCGGATCTCCTCGCGCAGGCACACCGCGACGAGCAGGGCGAGGAGCACCAGAATGTGGACTACCTGCCAGGGATAGCCGTAGTTCGGGACCCGGTCGAACGCCCACGGAACGATCATCGCCGCGACCGCGGAGATCGCCCACCCCAGCGCCGGCTGCGCCCGGATCAGCAGGAACGGGAACACCGCCAGCCCGGAGATGATCGGCATGAGCGGCGCCGGAACGTCGTGCGTGAGCTGGAGCGTCGGCCACGCGATCGCGTAGAGGATCACGGTGGTCACGACGATCGCGATGTTCCACCAGCGTCCGCGACCGTACCGGACCGACAGGTCCACGCCGTGATGTACACCTTCACGCACCAACGAATTCACGGTTCCCACGCTAGGTACCGCAGCCTCGTCTGTCCTCATACCGTGGAGTGAGATCTCGCTGCTACCCCGGTATCGGGTGGTCCGCGGCGAACCGGTCCGTCGTGTGATCCGGACATCGGTACCGCGTTCCTAGCGTCGGCGTTCATGATCATCGGATCCGCGAGAGCCCGAGCCGCCACGGCCGTCGGTGTTCTCGCCGCATACGTCTGGGTGGGTGCCGCCGGGTCGCCGGGAGCGCAGGACCGGTCCACCGCCGAGCATCCCGCCGCTGCGGCCGCCGTGGTCGCGCTCGGATCGGGTGACACCGACACCGCGAGCGCCGCGTTCCCGCCGGACTTCGAGGCGGCGATGCGCTACAGCCCGGTTCGCGAACCCGGAGTCTCGGGCGAGCGACTCAGCGATCCACAGGGTTCGTGCTCGTCACCGGTGCCCTTGCCGGGGGTGTTCGAACCGGCCTGTCGCACTCACGATCTCGGGTACGACCGGCTGCGGTTCGCCCGCGACGCCGGCGGCGAACTCGGGCCGGATGCGCGCCGCGCGCTGGACCAAAACTTGACGCGGGACCTGCGCGAGGCCTGCGCGACGGAGCCCGACGCCGCACCGGGCTGCGTGATCGCCGCGGAGGTCGCATCCGTTGCGGTGCGGATCAATTCGTGGCGGCAGCAGTATCGGGCACCGAGTCCGGAATCGCCGCTGCCGATCCTGCTCGGGCTGGGCACGGCCGCTGCGGCCGGAGCCGCAGGACTGCGGGTGCGGTCATGAGCGCAGCGGTTCTCGAAATCCCACGGTCCCATCATCTTTCGACGTACGCATCGACAGCGATCTGCCCGCGCGTCGCGACGACGACGGCGACGACCGTCGCAGTCTGCATCTCGCTGGCCCCGTCGCTGCTGCCGAGGCCCGCGGTCGTCCAGGCCGCCGTCACCGCCGTGTCCGTGCTGTGCGGCCTCGCACTGCTCGCGATGGGCCGGACGATTCGCGAGAGATTCCGGATCGCGCCGCCCGTCGCGTCGGTCCCGGCCAGGTGGGGTGCGGTCGGTGTGGCGGCCGCGCTGTGCGGCGCGGCGACCCTCGCCGCGGACCGCTGGCAGAACGGGCTGCGGGACACGATGGGCGTCCCTCCCGTCGGCGCCTCACACTGGGCGGTCGTCGTGACCACCGCCGCGCTGATCGTGGCTCTCGCTCTCGGTGTCACCGCACGGATTCGTCGCATCGGGCCGGCGCGGGCACTGGCGGCGGCCGGCATCATCGCCCTCGCCGGATACACCGCCGCAACCGGATTCGCACCGACGGCCGCAGCCTCCCTCCCGCCGTCGCGGCTCCCGGCCGGAGTGTCGGGCGCACCGCAGTCGCTGGTGCCGTGGGACACCCTCGGCGAGCAGGGCCGCCGCTTCGTCGCTCTCGACAACGCCGGCCAGGCGATTCGCACCTACGTCGGTGTGGATTCGGCCCCGGATCCGCCGGCACGGGCCGCGCTCGCGGTGCGGGAACTCGACCGGGCCGGCGGATTCGATCGCGGGCACCTGGTGGTGGCGGTGCCGACCGGTTCCGGGTGGATCGACGCGAACGCGCTGGCCGGCTTCGAATCCGCCTACGGCGACGACGTGGCGTTCGTCGCGATGCAGTACTCGTCGGCACCGAGCTGGGTGACGTTCGTGCTCGACCGCGACGCCGCGATCGACGCGGCCACGGCGCTGGTGGACGCGGTCCGTTCGCATCTGGACACACTCGATCCGGTGGATCGGCCGCAGCTGCACGTGTACGGGCAGAGCCTCGGAGCGGTCGGTGCCGGTGCCGCGTTCGACGGGCCCGCCGCGCCGGGACCCTGCGAGGCCTTGTGGACCGGTCCGCCCGCGGGCTCGGTGCGACCGGACGGCGGGACCGTGCTGGCGAACTCCTCGGACCCGGTGATCCGGTGGCGGCCGTCGCTGCTGTGGTCCCCGCCGGACCTGTCCCGCGCCCGCGTCGACGCCCCGCTGCCCGCCTGGCTGCCGGTGATCGGCTTCCTGCAGACGACGGTGGACCTGCTGTTCGCGCTGGATGCGGCACCGGGTCACGGGCACCGCTACGGGCCGGACCAGGCCCGATGCGCTCCCTAGGTGCCGGTCGCCGCCAGGAAGTCCCCGATCGCCTCGGTGAGCTTCTCCGGCTGGTCCTCGGCCAGCAATGTGTAACTGTCGTCGATCTCGACGAGGCGGGAGTCCGGGAAGAGCCCGGCGAGACGACGTCCGTGGTCGCGGGGCATCATCCGGTCCTCGGTCGCCCACACGATCAGCACCGGCCCGGCGAACTCCGCCGACTTCGCGGCGAGGTCGAGCAGTTCTCGCTTCGGCGGCGCGGACAACGCGTATTTCGCGAGATCGCGCCGCACGTCGCGATCGACCGCGGCCGGCCCGAACCAGGCGTCGTAGATCTCGTCGGGCACAGGTCGTTTGCTCATCCATCCCCACGTGCCGGGACCGCGCCGTCCCAGCTTGGTGCCCAGCACCGTCATCAGCACGCGGAATCCGCCGGGCAGACGAACCAGCGGGAGCAGCAGCTTGACGGGTCCGGGTGGATAGTTGTCGAACGCCTCGCAGGCGGTGAGCACGAGCCGGGACACGCGCTCGGGATTGCCGACGGCGAGGAAGATCTGGGCGCCGCCCCAGTCGTTCTGGACCAGCGTCACCTCGTGCAGGTCGAGGGTGTCGAGGAATTCCCCGATCAGGTGGCCCATTCCGATGAGCGTCAGGTCCGCGTCCGGGTGCATCGGTGTCCGGTGCGAACCGAGCGGCCAGGTCGGCACGATGCACCGGTATCTTCCCCGCAATTCCTCGACGACGTGCCGCCATCCGGACCCGTCCATGAGCAGCCCGTGGATGAACACCAGCACCGGGCCGTCGCCACCGGTGTCCTCGTATTCGATGGTCCCCGCCGAAAGCTCCACCTGGTTCACGCGATCCCCCTTCGCGGACAATGCATCCCATAGTGGCAGACGGGACGCGGTCACGCAGGCGGAACCACGACGGGCCCGGAACCGTACGGTTCCGGGCCCGCTGTGGCTGGTTCGGGTCAGACGAGGACCGGGCCGCGCGCAGCCTCGAAGGCCGCGCCGACGCGGTAGAGACGCTCGTCGGCGAGTGCCGGAGCCATGATCTGCAGGCCGACGGGCAGACCGTCGTCGGCGGACAGGCCGGACGGCACCGACATCGCGCAGTGGCCGGCCAGGTTGGTCGGCAGCGTGCACAGGTCGGACAGGTACATCGCCAGCGGATCGTCGACCTTCTCGCCGATCTTCCACGGCGTGAACGGGCTCGTCGGCGACACCAGGACGTCGACCTGCTCGTAGGCCTTGTCGAAGTCCTGTGCGATGAGCGTGCGGACCTTGAGGGCCTGGCCGTAGTAGGCGTCGTAGTAGCCCGACGACAGCGCGTAGGTGCCGATCATGATGCGCCGCTTGACTTCCTTGCCGAAACCGGCGGCGCGGGTGGCGGCCATGACCTGCTCGGCGCTCATGGTGCCGTCGTCGACACGCAGGCCGTACCGCATCGCGTCGAAACGCGCGAGGTTCGAGGAGACCTCGGAGGGCAGGATCAGGTAGTAGGACGCCAGCGCGTACTCGAAGTGCGGGCAGGACACCTCCACGACCTCGGCGCCGAGCTTGGTCAGGGTCTCGACCGCAGCGTCGAACGAGGCGATGACGCCGGGCTGGTAGCTCTCCGAGTGCAGTTCCTTGACCACACCGACGCGCAGGCCCTTCAGGTCGCCGGCAGCGCCCTGGCGGGCGGCCTCCACGACCGGGCGGACCGGTGCGTCGACGGAAGTGGAATCGCGCGGATCGTGCCCGGCGATGACCTCGTGCAGCAGCGCGGTGTCGAGGACGGTACGGCCGCACGGGCCGCCCTGGTCCAGCGACGACGCGCACGCGACCAGCCCGTAGCGGGACACGGTGCCGTAGGTGGGCTTGGTGCCGACGGTCGCGGTGACGGCGGCGGGCTGACGGATCGAGCCGCCGGTGTCGGTGCCGATCGCGAGCGGGGCCTGGTACGACGCGAGCGCCGCGGCCGAGCCACCGCCGGATCCGCCCGGGATGCGGGTGGTGTCCCACGGATTGCGGGTCGGGCCGTACGCGGAGTTCTCGGTGGACGAGCCCATCGCGAACTCGTCCATGTTGGTCTTGCCGAGGATCGGGATCCCGGCCTGCCGCAGCTTGGTGGTCAACGTCGCGTCGTAGGGCGCGATCCAGCCCTCGAGGATCTTCGACGCGCACGTCGTGGGCATGTCGGTGGTGGTGAACACGTCCTTGAGGGCGAGCGGCACACCCGCGAGCGGGGAGGCCGGAGCCTCGCCGGCGGCGACCGCGCGGTCGACCTCGGCGGCCGCGGCGAGCGCCTGCTCACCGGCGACGTGCAGGAACGCGTGGTACTCGCCGTCGACCTCGCCGATGCGGTCGAGGTGGGCCTGGGTGACCTCGACGGAGGACACCTCGCCGGCGTGGATCCGCGACGCCAGGTCGGCGGCGGACAGGCGGGTCAGTTCGCTGCTCATTCGCCCTCTCCCAGGATCTGGGGAACCGAGAAACGGCCCTCCTCGACGACCGGTGCACCCGAGAGCGCTTCCTCCGGGCTGAGGCCCGGCACCACGACGTCGGGTCGGGTCACGTTGGTCACCGCGTTCGGGTTGGCCATCGGCGCCACGTCGTCCGCGGCCACTTCCGACACCGCCTTGACGTGGCTGAGGATCGAATCCAGCTGGCCGGCGAACTCGTCGAGTTCGGCGTCGGACAGCGCGAGCCGGGACAACCGGGCGAGGTGTGCGACCTCGTCACGGGAGATGGCAGGCACCTTCGGTGACCCCTTTCATGGGAGAACGAACGTCGCATCCAGCGTAGTGCGTGCCCGGTTCGGCCTCCTGTGCGACCCCGGGACGGGGCCGATTCGTTTCGGGGACGCGAAACGCGCGTATCAATCGTGTTTCACGCCCGCCCGCGACCGGCGGATTTGCAATGACGCCGCCCGTTTCGTCCGGAATCTGCGCACCGAACAGGCCTCGAAGGTGACAGGATGGTCGCAGTCGGGGGTCGCCTGTGCGGCCTCACCATGCAGCGCGCCGGCCATCGGCGTGCCCTCGAATCGGCCCATAGGTGAAAGGACGCACGTGTCGTACCTGCTGCGTGTCCAGCTACCCGATCGACCCGGTAGCCTCGGCGCGCTCGCCGTAGCCCTCGGATCGGTCGGCGCGGACATCCTGTCGCTCGATGTCGTCGAACGCGGCGCCGACTTCGCCATCGACGATCTCGTCGTCGACGTCGAGCCCGGCAAACTTCCCGACACGCTGATCACCGCCGCCGAAGCGCTCGACGGCGTCACCGTCGACTCCATCCGGCCGTACGCGGGCATGCTCGACACCCACCGCGAACTCGAACTGATCGACCAGGTCGCCACCGCGCGCGACGGCCGGCTCCAGATCCTCGCCGACGGTGCGCCGCGCGTGCTGCGCGTCGGCTGGGCCACGGTGATCGCCGTCGGCCCGAAGGGCCCCTACCGGGTCGCGGGCAGTCCCGGCGCCCCGGAGACCCACGCACTGAACCTGCCCTGGATGCCGCTCGAGAAGCCGCAGCTGCTCGACCACGAAGCCGCGTGGGTTCCCGCGGTGTGGCGGCAGATGGACACGACACTCGCCGCCGCACCGCTCGGCTCCCCCACCCGGGTACTCATGCTCGGACGGCCGGGTGGACCGGAGTTCCGGCCGTCCGAGGTGGCCCGGCTCGGCTACCTCGCCGGCATCATCGGCACCGTTCTGGGGTGACGCCGGGCGAACGGGGTCAGACCAGTTCGCGCACCATCGCGGTCAGCTCGACACCGGGCACCGGCACCCAGTTGCGCTCGGCGACCGGGACGAATCCGTTGCGGTCGTAGATGCGGCGGGCGTCGACCATGGCCGGTTCGGTCGAGATCACCACGGCGCGGTCCCCGCGCTCGTACGCGGTGTCGAGGGCGTGCCGGACGAGGGCCGATCCGACTCCGCGGCGGCGCGCGGCCGGTGCGACCGCGAGCATCCGCAGTTCGAGTTCGTCCTCTTCCGCGATGTCCGCGAGGCGCGACTTCGGTTCGGCCAGGGTCAGCGATCCGACGATCTCGCCGTCCGCGACCGCGACGACGACCTCGCCCTGAGCGTCGCGGGTGGCCGTGTCGCGCAGCCGCGTCACATACGGATCGTCGGGTTCGACGAAGCCGCCGCCGACGTACACGTCGACGGTGAGGTCGCCGACGGTCTCGTACTCGTCCGGGCTCACACGCCTGATTTCGATCATTTGTGCACTATGACAGCCGATCCCGCGGCCGCCCAAAACACCGGAACGCGATCCTCACCACACTCGGTCGTCGCCGGTGTCCTCGCCCGTGCCCGTCACCGCGTCCGGACCGAACTCGAGCAGTTTCCGGAACCCGGCCTCGTCGAGGATCGGAACGCCCAGCTCGGCAGCCTTGTCGGCCTTCGATCCGGGGGCGTCGCCGATCACGACGAAGGCGGTCTTCTTCGACACCGAGCCGGCGGCCTTCCCGCCCCGCAACAGGATGGCCTCCTTCGCCTGGTCACGGGAGAACCCTTCGAGGCTGCCGGTGACGACGATCGACAGTCCCTCGAGAGTCCGCTCGATCGAATGGTCGCGTTCGTCCTCCATGCGGACACCGGCGGCCGCCCACTTGTCGACGATCTCGCGGTGCCAGTCCACCTTGAACCACTCGTCGACCGACGCGGCGATGGTCGGTCCGACCCCCTCGACGGCAGCGAGTTCTTCCACCGACGCGTTCCGGATCCGTTCGAGGCTGCCGAATTCGGTGGCCAGCGCCCGCGCCGCGGTGGGTCCGACGTGCCGGATGGACAGTGCGACGAGCACGCGCCACAGCGGCTTGTCCTTCGCGCGTTCGAGATTCTCGAGCAGCCGCTCGCCGTTCTTCGACAGTGCGCCCTTGGTGGTTCGGAAGATCGATGTGGTCATCAGGTCCTCGGCGGTGAGCGCGAACAGATCGCCCTCGTTGCCGATCGCACCGGAGTTGATCAGAGCCGTCGACGCCTCGTAGCCGAGCGCCTCGATGTCGAACGCGCCGCGCCCGGCCACATGGAAGACGCGTTCGCGCAGCTGCGCCGGACAGAACTGCTGATTCGGGCACCGCAGGTCGACGTCGGATTCCTTCGCCGGCGCGAGAGGCGTTCCGCACTCGGGACATTCGGTGGGCATCACGAATTCGCGCTCGGTGCCGTCGCGCAGGTCGACGACCGGACCGAGCACCTCCGGAATCACGTCACCCGCCTTGCGCAGCACCACGGTGTCACCGATGAGCACGCCCTTGCGGGCCACCTCGGACGCGTTGTGCAGCGTCGCCAGCGACACCGTCGATCCCGCGACCGTCACCGGTTCCATGTACGCGAAGGGGGTGACGCGGCCGGTGCGGCCGACGCTGACGCGGATGTCGAGGAGTTTGGTGGTGACCTCTTCGGGCGGGTACTTGTAGGCGATCGCCCAGCGGGGCGCGCGGGAGGTCGCGCCGAGGCGCCGTTGCAGCGACATCTCGTCGACCTTGACGACGAGACCGTCGATCTCGTGCTCGACATCGTGCCGGTGCTCGCCCCAGTACTTCATCCGCTCGACGACCGCGTCGGCGCCCTGCACGCGGAGGGTGTGCGGGGAGACCGGCAGACCCCACGCCGCGAGCGCGGTGTACGCCTCGGACTGGGTGGTCGGTTCGAAGCCTTCGAGGCGCCCGAAACCGTGGCAGATCATCCCGAGCCGCCGCTTGGCGGTGACCGCGGGGTTCTTCTGCCGCAGCGAGCCCGCGGCGGAGTTGCGCGGATTCGCGAACGGCGCCTTGCCTTCCGCGACGAGGCTCGCGTTGAGTGCCTGGAAGTCCTCGAGGCGGAAGAACACCTCGCCGCGCACCTCGAGCACGCTCGGGACCGAGAAATCGTCGGTGCCCGTGATCCGTTCCGGGATGTCGTCGATGGTCAGCGCGTTGAGCGTGACCTCTTCCCCGGTGCGGCCGTCGCCGCGGGTCGCCGCGCGCACGAGTTTGCCGTTCTCGTACACGAGGTTCAGGGCGACGCCGTCGATCTTGACCTCGCAGAGGTAGTGCAGGTTGCTGCCGGCCTCGGACTCGACACGGGCGAGCCAGCCGCGCAGTTCGTCCTCGGTGAAGACGTTGTCGAGGCTGAGCATCCGCTCGAGGTGGTCGACGGCGGTGAAGTCGGTCGCGAAGCCGCCGCCGACGAGCTGGGTCGGGGAATCCGGCGTGCGCAGCTCCGAATACTGCTCCTCGAGCGCGTTCAGTTCGCCGAGCAGCTGGTCGAACGCGCCGTCGGAGATGATCGGGGCGTCGCGCACGTAGTAGCGGAACTGATGCTCGCGCACTTCCTCGGCGAGCTGTTGCCAGCGCTCGCGGGCCTCGGGAGGTGCGGTGACGGCTGCGCTCGTCGATTCACCCTCTGCGCTCGTCGCTTCACCCACAGCGTCCGTCGATTCACTCACAGCCCGCAAGCCTAGTCGAGGTCGCCGACAGTTCCCGGTCGCTCTGCCCGGGTGATCAGAGGGATTCCGGGTCCTCGGTGAACGCCGCGGCCACGTCACGGGTCAGGCGCAGCGCGGTGCGCGCCCACTCCGGGTCGGCCCCGGCCAGCCCGCAGGCGGGGGTCACCGCGACCGAGCGCAGGGCCGCTCGGGGGAAGCCGAGCCGGTCGATCAAGGTCACCGCCGGTGCCGCGACCTGCCGCCACGTCGGCGGTGTGGCCGGCGCGGTCGTGGGGATCAGGCCGAGCAGCAGGGTGGTGCCGGAGTCGAGGAGCTCGCCGATGCCGTCGAGGTCGGCGGCCGACACCCGGGCGACATCCAGCGCGACCGCGTCCGCGGCGCTCGCCCGCAGCAGCCCGGTCGGCACGGTCCCGCCGCAGCAGTGCACGGCGACCGACCGGCGCGTCGCCTCGATCGTCGTGTCCAGCACGTGCTGGGTCTCCGGTTCGGGCATCGCCGCGACGGATTCGAGAATCGTTCTGCCCGTGAGGGTTCCGGCGAGTACGTCCGGCAGGGCCGGTTCGTCGAGCTGGACGACGACCGTGGCTCCGGTCCGCCGGGTGACCTCGGCGGCGTGCCGGGACAGGCCCTCCCCCAGCGATTCGGAAAGGTCGCGTACCGCACCGGGATCGGTGAGGACGCGGCGGCCGGTGGCCAGTTCGGTGTGCGCGGCGAGTGTCAGCGGACCGGCCGACTGCACCTTCACCGTGTGGCCGGGGCCGAGACCCGCGTTCTCCCAGGCCTCTTCGAACGCGTCGAGATCCTGGTTCAGCAGATCCTCGGCGCGGGCGGCGATCGTGCCGCGACGACCGGTGAGCCGGTAGCCGGTGGTGGTGCCGTCGAGGTGCAGATCCACCAGCAGCGCGCTCGCCCGCCCGATCATGTCCGCCCCGAGTCCGCGGGCGGGCAGTTCGACCAGGTGCGGGAGCGCGGCGAGCTCACCGAGGATCACCGCCGCGGATTCACGCGCGTCGACGCCGGGCCACGATCCGATTCCGGTCCCGATGCCCGCCCAGCTTCCGGGACCTTCCGGGGCCGCGGTCACCAGCCGTCGGCGGCGGCGATGGTGCCGCTGCCCACGACGATGTCCCCGGCCGGATCCGGCCGGTAGAGCACGGCGGCCTGACCTGCGGCGACACCCGTGAGCGGCTCGCGCAGCGAGATCTCGATGCCGGTGCCGACCGCCTCGGCGACCGCGGGGGCGATCCCTCCGTGGGCACGGACCTGCACGACGCACTCGATCGGTCCCTCCGGGGCGACGCCCGAGGTCCACACCGCACGTTCGGCGGTGATCGAGCGCACCTGCAGCTGCTCGGCCGAGCCCACCTTCACGGTGCCGCTGTCCGGGTCGATCTGGGTCACGTAGCGGGGACGGCCGTCCGGTCCGGGTCCGGCGATGCCGAGCCCCTTGCGCTGGCCGATCGTGAATCCGTGCACGCCTTCGTGTTCGGCGAGCACCGCTCCGGAGTCCGCGTCGACGACCTTGCCGGGCCGCACGCCGATGCGGGCACCGAGGAACGCGCGGGTGTCACCCGACGGGATGAAGCAGATGTCGTGGCTGTCCGGCTTGTTCGCGACGGCCAGCCCACGCTCGGCGGCCTCGGCACGGATCAGCTCCTTGGGGGTGTCCCCGACCGGGAACATCGCCCGCGAGAGCTGCTCGGCGGTGAGCACCGCGAGCACGTACGACTGGTCCTTGTCGGCGTCGACGGCACGGCGCAGCACCCCGTCGTTCAGCTGGGCGTAGTGGCCGGTGGCGACGGCGTCGAAGCCGAGTGCGACCGCCCTGTCCGCGAGCGCCGAGAACTTGATCTTCTCGTTGCACCGCAGGCACGGGTTCGGGGTCTGTCCCGCCGCATACGACGCGACGAAGTCGTCGATCACGTCTTCCTTGAAGCGATCGGCGAAATCCCAGACGTAGAAGGGGATTCCGAGCACGTCGGCGGCACGCCGGGCGTCACCGGCGTCCTCCTTCGAGCAGCAGCCGCGCGAACCCGTGCGCAGCGTGCCCGGCGCCGTCGACAGCGCCAGATGCACACCGACGACCTCGTGTCCGGCATCGACGGCGCGGGCCGCGGCCACCGCCGAGTCCACACCGCCGCTCATCGCCGCGAGAATCCTCATCGTCCGTCACCTCCACGACCGGCAGCGCTCGCCAATCCGGCGGCGCGCGCCCGTTCCACCACCTGCGGCAGAGCCGCGATCACCGCGTCCACGTCGGCACGAGTCGAGGTGTGCCCCAACGAGAATCGCAACGAACCGCGTGCGATGCGCGGATCGGCTCCCATCGCGATCAGCACGTGGCTGGCCCGGGCGACACCGGCCGTGCAGGCCGAACCGGTCGAGCACTCGATTCCCGCCGCATCGAGCAGCATCAACAGCGAATCCCCTTCGCAGCCGGGGAAAGTGAAGTGCACATTGCCGGGCAGACGGTTCGCGCCGCGCGGTCCGTTGAGGATCGCTTCGGGGATCACGTCCTCGATGCCGGCGACGAGCGCATCACGCAGCGCAGCGAGTCGGGCAGTGGTCGCGTCGAGTTCGGTGACCGCCGCGTGCAGCGCCGCGGCCATGCCGACGATCGAGGCGGTGTCCTGCGTGCCCGAGCGGATGTCGCGTTCGTGCCCGCCGCCGTGGGCCAGCGGCACGCACGGCACCTGGCGGCCCAGCAGCAGCGCACCGACACCCTGCGGGCCCCCGAACTTGTGCGCCGCGACCGTCATGGCGGACAGGCCGCTCGCCGCGAAATCGACGGGCAGATGCGCCACGGCCTGCACCGCGTCGCTGTGCATCGGCACGTCGAACTCGGCGGCGACCGCGGCGAGTTCGGGGATCGGCATCACGGTGCCGACCTCGTTGTTGGCCCACATGATCGTCACCAGCGCGGTCTCGTCGGCGTGCTCGGACAGTGCGGCCCGCAGCGTCTGGGGATCGACGCGCCCGTCCGCGTCGACGGGCAGCCACGTCACCTCGGCATTCTCGTGTTCGACGAGCCACTCGACCGCGTCGAGCACGGCATGGTGTTCGACCGCGCTCGCGATCACCCGGTTCCGGCGCGGGTCCTGCGCCCGGCGGCCCCAGAAGATGCCCTTGACCGCGAGGTTGTCGCCCTCGGTGCCGCCGGAGACGAACAGCACCTCGGACGGACGGGCCCCGAGATCGGCGGCGATGGACTCGCGGGCCTCCTCGATGCGGCGGCGCGCGGCGCGGCCGGAACCGTGCAGCGACGAGGCGTTGCCGACCGTCGCGAAGACCTGCGTCATCGCCTCGATCGCCGCAGGCAGCATCGGGGTGGTCGCGGCGTGGTCGAGGTAGACGGTCTTCGGTGAGCCGGATGCGCCGGCGGTGGGCGAGGTCATGACCGGTCCAGGATAGCGGGTGCCGGGTCGGTCCCCGACCGCTCGCTAGCCCGCGGCCGCAGCCGCAACCGTGACCGGCATCTCACCCGGCTCGCCTCGTACCGCACGTTCGCAGCGCGCCGCCAGCGCGCGACGGTCGGTGCCGGGCGGCTCGAGGGGTGCGAGCACGACGTCGGCCACGGTGCCCCGGTGCCACAGCATCCGGCGGATCGCCTCACCGATCGTGTCGTCGCCGACGAACGCGGGCGCGGTCGCGACCGCGCCGGCGCGGCCGAGATAGCGCAATCGCACCGGCTGGACGGGACATCCGGCGTCGACGGCGGCCTGGAACAGCGCAGCCCGGAAGCGGCCGTGCGCCCGCCCACACCACGTGGTGCCCTCCGGGAACACCGTGACACGGTCACCGAGCTGCAGGCGGGTGCGGATCCCGGCGACGACCTCCGGCAGCTCGCGCAGGTTCTCGCGCTCGATGGGGATGACCCGCATACGCCGCGCGAGCGTCCCGAGCACACCCCAGCCGAGTAGGTCGGCGCGGGCGACGAATCCGGACGGCGCGATCGCGGTGAGCACCAGAACGTCGATCCAGGACACGTGCGGAGCGACGACGAGCACGCCCGACCCGCGTCCGGTCTCGGCGTCGTCGCGCAGGTCGGTGAGCGTCGGCCGCACGCCCGCGCAGCGCAGCAACGCCCGCGCACAGCCCCGCACCAACGCGACGCGAGCGGCGGCGGGCAGCAGGCGTCCTGCGGCGAGGACCGGCACCGCGGCCAGGACGACGAGCACGACCAGCCACCGCCCCGCGCATGTGAGAAGACTCACACGATCCGGGTCGCGCGGAAGGCAACTCGTGTCGCACGGACTGGAGGGCATCCAGGGGTGGGTCCGGACACTCACGCCGGGACCGCCGCGACGCGATCGGCCTGCTCCGCGGCGCTGCGCAGCCTCGCCAGGTAGCGAGCGTCCGCGTCGTGGAGGTTCAGCAGCGCCACGAAGTCGGCGACCCCGAAGTCCGGGTCGTGGGCGGGTTCGCCGCAGATCCGGGCCCCCAGCCGCAGATATCCGCGCAGCAGCGGGGGCAGCACGGCGCGGGCGGCCCGGTCGGTCGCCGGCACCGGACGCAGCGGCCGCACCCGGTGCCCGGGCGTCGCGGCGTGGCGGGTGAGAAGGACGTCGCGAACCGCGAGGACGTTGGCGCCGTGAACCTCGCCGGGGTGGGCACGCATCGGAACCGACACGCACCCGAAGACCCAGGTGTGGCCGGTAAGTTCCAGGTATCGCAGGATGCCCGCCCACATCAGCGTGAGCACCGTCCCGGAGCGGTGCGCCGGGTCGACGCACGCGCGGCCCATCTCAACCGCGCCGAGCCCGTGCGGGTCCAGCACGGTCAGGTCGAACTCGGTCGCGGTGTAGTAGCCCCCGGCGGCGCGGGCGGCATCGGGCGGCAGCATGCGGTAGCAGCCGATGATGGTGCCGGTGTGACGGTCGTGGACGAGCAGGTGATCACAGAACGCGTCGAACCGGTCCTCGTCCAGATCACCGGCTCCGGCCGGCAGCCGGAATCCGGGTTCGGCGGAGAACACGCGGCGGCGCAGGCGTTGCGCGGCCTCGAAGTGTTCCGGATCTGCGGAGACGAACAGGGAGTAGCGCGGTCCGGACAGCACCGGCGCGGGGTCGAGACGCGGACGGGCGAGCACCGACGGTGTGGTCATGGTGCAGGTGTATCGGGCCGGGGCGGCCGCCCGGCGGCACCGCGATGACTCCGGGATGCACGCGCGGTGAACACCTTTCCGACGATCCCGACACCCGATACGCCGCAGCCCCGCTCCGGCATGCCGGAGCGGGGCTGCGCGCGAGCGACGAGGAGCTACAAGGATCAGCCCTTGTGCTTCTTGATCGCCTCGGTCAGCTGCGGCGCGACGTTGAACAGGTCGCCGACGACGCCGTAGTCCGCGATCTCGAAGATCGGGGCCTCTTCGTCCTTGTTGACCGCGACGATGGTCTTCGAGGTCTGCATGCCGGCGCGGTGCTGGATGGCACCGGAGATGCCGAGCGCGACGTACAGCTGCGGCGAGACCGTCTTACCGGTCTGGCCGACCTGGAACTGGCCCGGGTAGTAGCCGGAGTCGACGGCGGCACGCGAGGCACCGACGGCGGCACCGAGCGAGTCGGCGAGCTCCTCGACGACCGAGAACTTCTCGGCCGAACCGACACCGCGACCACCGGAGACGACGATCGACGCCTCGGTGAGCTCGGGGCGGTCGCCGCCGACGACGGGCTCACGCGAGGTGATCTTGACGGCGGACTCTTCCTGAGCCGGAACCTCGACGGCGACGCGCTCGGCGGCACCGGCCTGCGGCTGCGCCTCGACGGCACCCGGGCGGACGGAGATGACCGGGACCTCACCGTTGGCCTTGGCGTCGACGGTGAACGCGCCACCGAAGATGGAGTGGACGGCGGAGCCGTCGGACTTGACCTCGATGACGTCGACGAGGAGGCCGGAGCCGATGCGCGCGGCGAGGCGGCCCGACACCTCCTTGCCCTCGACGCTCGCGGCGGTGAGCACGGCGGCCGGGCCGACGGACTCGACGAGCGAGGCCAGGACGTCGACCTTCGGGGTCACCAGGTAGCCGTCGATGTCGTCGGACTCGGCGGCGTAGACCTTGGCGGCGCCGGCCGCGGCGAGCGCGTCCTGCAGCTTGTCGGCGGTGCCGGCGGGGCCGGTGACGACGGCGGCGGGCTCACCGAGCGCACGCGCTGCGGTGATGAGCTCGATGCTGACCTTCTTCAGCGCGCCCTCGGCGTGCTCGACGAGCACGAGTACTTCTGCCATTGCTTCTTTCTCCCTTGGTAAGTCTGCTGTGTTCGCGTGGGCGCGGATCAGATGATCTTCTGGGCGACGAGGTATGCGGCGATCTTGCTGCCGCCGTCACCCTCGTCGGTGACGCGCTCGCCAGCGGTACGCGCGGGCTTGGGGGTGACACCGGTGACGGTGGAGCCGGCGTTGGCGACGCCGAAGATCTCGGGGTCGAGACCGATGTCGGCGAGCGTGAGGGTCTGAACTTCCTTCTTCTTCGCGGCCATGATGCCCTTGAAGGACGGGAAGCGCGGCTCGTTGATCTTCTCGGTGACCGAGACGATGGCCGGGAGGGATGCCTCGAGGCCGAAGACGCCCTCGTCGGTCTCGCGCTCGCCGGTGGCCTTGCCGTCGGCGATGGTGAGCTTGCGCAGGTGCGTCAGGTGGGGAAGACCGAGGTATTCGGCGATGATCGCCGGGACGGCGCCGACGCGGCCGTCGGTGGCCTCGTTACCGGCGATGACGAGCTCGACACCCTCGATCTGACCGAGCGCGGCAGCCAGGGCGTACGCCGTCTGGATGGCGTCGGAGCCGTGGAGGGCCGGGTCGTTGAGGTGGATGGCCTTGTCGGCGCCCATGGACAGCGCCTTGCGGATCGCGTCGGTCGCCCGGTCGGGACCGGCGGTGAGCACGGTGACCTCGCCCCCGTCGCGCTCCTTGATGAGCAGGGCCTCTTCGACGGCCCGCTCGTTGATCTCGTCGAGCACGGCGTCCGCGGCCTCGCGGTCGAGGGTGTAGTCGCCGTCGGTGAGCTTGCGCTCGGACCACGTGTCGGGGACCTGCTTGATCAAAACGACGATGTTCGTCATGGGTCTACGTCGACCTCCTGTTGTATCGCTGCTTTAGGGATCGGGCGAGGCACTGCCTGGACCGAGCACTCGTGTTTCGCACGGGGTGTGCGTTAGATTACCTCACGCTAAGTTACCCACCAGTAACTTGGCAAGAGATCCGGTTCACCATAACCACCCGAAGGGAACGAGAGGCCTGTGATGTGGACCACCCCGAACAGGGAGAACAGTGATACGTCTAGTCTCTGGGCGGTGAGCGACTCCACCGTCCGCGCAGACGAAGCGCAGCAACTGCCCCTCACCGGCGAGCGAACCGTCCCCGGCATCGCCGAGGAGAACTACTGGTTCCGTCGCCACGAGGTGGTCTACCGCGATCTGCTCGCGCGGTGCACCGGGCGAACCGTCCTCGAAGCCGGCTGCGGCGAGGGATACGGCGCCGACATGATCGCCGACGTCGCACAGCGCGTGATCGGACTCGACTACGACGAGAGCGCCGTCGCCCACGTGCGCGCCCGCTACCCGCGCGTGGACATCCGCCAGGGCAACCTCGCCGACCTGCCCCTCGACGACGAATCGGTCGACGTGGTCGTCAATTTCCAGGTCATCGAGCACCTCTGGGACCAGGCGCAATTCCTGCGCGAGTGCCACCGCGTCCTCGTCCCCGGCGGCGAACTGCTGGTGAGCACCCCGAACCGGATCACCTTCTCCCCCGGCCGCGACACCCCGCTCAACCCGTTCCACACCCGCGAACTGAACGCCGCCGAACTGACCGAACTGCTCGTAGAGGCCGGTTTCCGCGTCGAACTGATGACCGGCGTGCACCACGGCCCCGCGCTGCGCGCCCTCGACGCCAAGCACGGCGGCTCGTTCATCGACGCGCAGATCGAACGCGCCCTGGCAGGCGAGCCGTGGCCCGCCGATCTGACCGCCGACGTCGCGGGCGTCGCCGTGGACGACTTCGTCCTCGATCCCGAAAACATCGACGCGAGCCTGGATCTGGTCGCCATCGCGGTGAAGGACCCAGCGCGGTGACCACCCGCGTACCGGGCATGTTCGCCCTCGTGCTGCACTCGCACCTGCCGTGGCTTGCCAATCACGGGCGTTGGCCCGTCGGCGAGGAATGGCTCTACCAGTCCTGGGCCGCAACGTATCTGCCGGTCACCGACGTCCTGCACCGGCTCGCCGCCGAAGGCCGCACCCGGCTGCTCACCCTCGGCGTGACGCCCGTGCTCGCCGCCCAACTGGACGATCCGCACTGCCTGACCGGCATGCACCACTGGATCGGCAACTGGCAGTTGCGCGCCCACGAAGCGGCCGGGATGGCCGAGCAGTCGTACCGCGACCTCGGCGCCCGCGAGCACCGCCTCGCCGGCGAGGCGCTCGAACAGTTCGAAACCCGTTGGCGCCACGGCGGTTCCGCGGTCATCCGTGGACTGATCGACGCCGACGCGATCGAACTGCTCGGAGGTCCGCTGGCCCATCCCTTCCAGCCGTTGCTCGATCCGCGCCTGCGCGCGTTCTCGTTGTCGGAAGGTCTGTACGACGCGCAGGCCCGCTGGCAGCACACCCCCCGGGGGATCTGGGGACCCGAGTGCGCCTTCACCCCCGGGATGGAGACCGGGTACGCCGCCGCCGGCGTCGAGCACTTCATGGTCGACGGACCCGCCCTGCGCGGCGACACCTCCCTGGGCCGCACGGTGTGGGACTCCGACGTCGTGGCGTTCGGCCGCGATCTGCAGGTCTCCTACCGCGTGTGGTCACCGAAGTCCGGCTACCCCGGGCACGCCGCGTACCGGGACTTCCACACCTACTGCCACGACACCGGACTCAAGCCCGCCCGGGTCACCGGCCGCACCGTGCCCTCGCACGAAAAGGCGCCCTACGACCCGGATCTCGCATCCGCGACCGTCGACAAGCACGTCGCCGACTTCGTCGAGACCATCCGGAGACGGCTGCGCAGCGAGTCGGCCCGGATCGGCCGGGACGCGCTCGTCGTCGCCGCGTTCGACACCGAACTGTTCGGGCACTGGTGGTACGAGGGCCCACTGTTCCTGGAACGGCTGCTACGGGCGCTGCCCGAGGCCGGCATCGAGGTCGGCACTCTCGCCGACGCCCGCGACCGCGGCTACGTCGGCACCCCCGTCGAACTCCCCGACTCGTCGTGGGGATCCGGCAAGGACTGGCGGGTCTGGGCCGGCGAACAGGTCCAGGACCTGGTGCAACTCAACGACGAGGTCGTCCGCACCACCCTCGACACCCTCGACAAGGACCGCGCCACCGCCGCGCCCGGTCTGCCCGCGCTGCGCAACCGCGTCCACGACCAGATGCTGCGCGAGGCGCTGATGGCGGTCTCGAGCGACTGGGCGTTCATGGTCAGCAAGGACACCGCCGCCGGATACGCCCGCGACCGCGCGCACAAGCACGCGCACGCACTGCGCGAGATCGCCGACGCCGTCGCGGCCGGCCGCCACGACGCGGCCGCGCGCCTCGCCGACGGCTGGAACCGCGCCGACAACCTGTTCCCCGCACTCGACGCACGTCGACTGCCGAACGGAGAGCCGACATGAGAATTCTCATCGTCTCGTGGGAGTACCCGCCGGTCGTCGTCGGCGGACTCGGTCGCCACGTCCACCACCTGGCCACCGAACTCGCCGCGGCCGGTCACGAGGTCGTCGTCCTGTCCCGGCGTCCCACCGGAACCGACGCGTCCACCCACCCCACCCTCACGCACATCGCGGAGGGCGTCCTGGTGGTCGCGGTCGCCGAGGACCCGCCGCACTTCGACTTCGGCGAGGACATGCTCGGCTGGACCCTGGCCATGGGTCACGCGATGGTCCGTGCGGGTGTCGGCCTGAGCAAGGGCGGCATCGGCGAGGGCTGGACGCCCGACGTCGTGCACGCGCACGACTGGCTGGTCGCGCACCCCGCGATCGCGCTCGCCGAATACTTCGACGTGCCGCTCGTGTCCACCCTGCACGCCACCGAGGCCGGGCGGCACAGCGGCTGGCTGTCCGGGAAGATGAACCGCCAGGTGCACTCGGTCGAGTGGTGGCTGGCGAACGAATCCGATTGGCTCATCACGTGTTCCGCCTCGATGCGCGACGAGGTCGCGGAGCTGTACGGGCCGGATCTGCCGTCGATCTCGGTGATCCGCAACGGCATCGACGTCACCACGTGGTCGTACCGCGACCGCGAGCCCCGCACCGGTCCGGCGCGGCTGCTGTTCGTCGGACGGCTCGAATACGAGAAGGGTGTACAGGACGCGATCGCGGCGCTGCCGAAGATCCGGCGGTCGCATCCGGGGACGACACTCGTCGTCGCCGGTGAAGGCACTCAGTTCGAATGGCTGCGCGAGCAGGCCCGCGTCCACCGGGTCGCCCGGTCGGTGACCTTCCTCGGCAACCTCGACCACACCGAACTGCTCGGCTGGCTGCACGGGGCCGACGCGATCGTGCTGCCGAGCCGCTACGAGCCGTTCGGGATCATCGCGCTCGAGGCCGCGGCCGCCGGCACCCCGCTCGTCGCCTCCACCGCCGGGGGTCTCGGCGAGGCCGTCGTCGACGGTGTCACCGGGCTGTCGTTCCAGCCGGGCGATGTGGCCGGGCTCGTCTCGGCGGTGCGGGAACTGCTCGACGACCCCGACGCCGCCCAGGAACGCGCACGCGCTGCCCGCGCGCGGCTCACCGACGACTTCGACTGGCGGCAGGTCGCCGAGGAGACGGCCCAGGTGTACGCGGGCGCCAAGCGGCGGGTGCGGCATCCGCTGGCGCGTCCGAGCATCCCGCAACGTCCACTCCCTGATCGCGGATGACCCGCGCCTCGTGCGCGTTTTCGGTAGCCCCCGCCACCGGAACCGCGCACGAGGCCGTCAGGCCGGGGCGAGCGGCGGCTGCCGGTCGGCCCACGGCCGGGCCTGTTCCAATTGCGCTGCGAGCGCGAGCAGCAACCCTTCCCCACCGAGCGGCGCGACGAACTGCACCCCGAGCGGTAGACCGTCGGGCGTCATGTACAGCGGCACCGAGATCGCCGGGCGCCCGGTGATGTTCGCCAGCTGCGTGTAGGGGGTCCGACCCAGGTTGTCGTCGACGATCGAGTCCAGGAGACCACCGAGCCGCGCGAGACGGCCGAGCCGGCCCGCGACGATCAGCCGGCTCAGAATCCGGACCATCGGCGGGGTGGTCAGTTCGCCGATGCGGATCGGCGGCGACGCCAGCGTCGGTGTGAGGAGCAGGTCGTAGCGCTCGTGGAAGGCCACGAGCTGCTGCGTGTAACCGTTCCACCGCTGAAGGGCCGCAAGGTAATCCGGTGCCGACACCGACCGGCCGACGGCCGCGAGGACACGGGTGTCGAGTTCGAATCCGTCCGGGCCGCAATTGGTCCGGCGACGAGCATCGTCGACATCCTGCGCGAGCGAGGCGAACCACATCGTCAGGAAGTCCGTCGCGAGGCGCCGCTCGTCGATACCGGTCTCGGCGGGTTCGACGTGGTGCCCGAGCTCGTCGAGCAGCGCGATCGCGTCGTCGACGGCCGCGACCGCTTCCCGGTCGACGGGAGTGCCGAGCGGCGAGGCGGTCGCGTAGCCGATGCGCAGTTGCCGCGGTGGGCGGCTCGCGATCGCCGCATACGACTCCTCGGCGCGGGCACCGAGGTACGGACCGGTCGGGTCGGGGCCGGCGACGACGTCGAGCATCGCCGCCGCGTCCCGGACCGTGCGAGTGACGACCCCGTTGGACACCGCGCCGTGCAGCAACTCGCCGACGGCCGGGCCGCTGGGCACCACACCGCGCCCCGGTTTGAGCCCGACGAGTCCGCAGCAGGCGGCGGGGATCCGGATGGACCCGCCGCCGTCGTTCGCGCCGGCGGCGGGCACCACCCCCGCCGCGACCGCGGCGGCCGAACCACCCGACGATCCGCCGGGCGTGTGCTCCGGGTTCCACGGATTGCGCGTCGGCCCGTTCGCCTCCGGTTCGGTGATGTTCTTCGCCCCGAACTCCGGGGTGTTCGTCTTCCCGAACACGACCAGCCCCGCGTCGATCCAGCGGTCGACGACGAGCGCGTTGCGCGCGGCCGGCAGCGCGGCGAGGGCACGACTACCGCTTCCGGTCGGTGTGCCCACCACGTCCTGTGCGAGGTCCTTCACCAGGAACGGAACCCCGGCGAACGGCCCGGTGAGCCGGCCGTTGGCGCGGGTGCGGGCCCGCTCGTCGAGCCGGTACACCACCGTGTTCAGGACCGGTTCGACCGCGTCCAGGCGCGCGATCGCCGTCTCGAGCAGCTCCTCGGCGCCGACCTGGCCGGTGGCGACGAGTTCGGCCAACCCCACCGCGTCGTAACGGCGGTACTCGCAGTAGTCCATCCCGCAGCTCCCCTCACCCTCGTCGACCATCCCTCGTCGACGACGGATACCGGATCAGGCTCCGGCGTCCGCGCCTTCCGGCAGGTCGCCCGCCTTCTTGCGGGCGATGTCCTCGAGCGCCGCGATGTATTCGGCGCGCTGCGCAGCGCCGGCCTCCCAGTCGGCCTTCCGGTTCTTCACGGCCTTGGCCGGGGATCCGACGGCGATGCTGTAGTCCGGGATGTCGCCCTTGACCACGGCGTGCGCACCGAGCACGCAGCCGCGGCCGACGCGGGTACCGCGCAGCACGGTGACCTTCGCGGCGATCCAGGTGTCGGGCCCGATCCGCACCGGGCTCTTGACGATGCCCTGATCCTTGATCGGGTAGGTGACGTCCTCGGTGCGGTGGTCGAAGTCGCAGATGTAGCACCAGTCCGCGACGAGGGTCGACGCACCGATCTCGATGTCGAGGTAGGTGTTGACGACGTTGTCCTTGCCGAAGACGACCTTGTCGCCGATGCGCAGCGACCCCTCGTGACAGCGGATGGCGTTGCCGTCACCGATGTGCACCCATCTGCCGATCTCGAGCCGCGACAGTTCCGGCGTCGAGTGGATCTCGACGTTCTTGCCGAGGAAGACCATGCCGCGCAGGATCACGTGCGGGTTCGCAAGCTTGAACTTCGCGAGTCGGTAGTACCGCACCAGGTACCAGGGTGTGTACGCCTTGTTGGCCAGCACCCACCGCAGCGAGTCGACGGTCAGGAATTTCGCCTGGTCGGCGTCCCGGCGACGTGAACCACGCCACCTCGTGCGCAACGGTGCGCCCCACATGCTCGTCATAACATGCCAGCCTACGGTCAGCCTCGTGAGGAAAGCACGGGGCCCGGCCCGATAGGCTGACCGACCGTATCCTTCGGGCCTGAGGAGAGATGTGTGATGCGGGGTGTCCTGCGGACTGCAGTGCTGACGACGACGGCAGCACTCGCGTTGAGCGGATGCGGAAGCGGGGACGAACCCATCGACATCCTCTCCGAAGGAGCGTGGCCGGGCCGCTATTCCGACGCCCGCAACAGCAGCACCGCGGTCGCGGACGGACTCTCGGACGTGTCGGTCGCCTGGACCCGATCGGTCGGCGGCGCGGTCGGATCACCGCCGTCGATCGCCGCCAACGGGCAGATCTTCGTCAGCGCATCCACCGACGCCGGCTGCAATCTGTTCGCGTTCCAGATCGACACCGGCCGCAAACGCTGGTGTACGCGTCTCGCGCCGGGCGTCGGCGTGGTCACGCCGGTCGCCGACACCGTCGCCAACGTCTATGTCGGCGAGGAGGGCGGTCTGTACTCGTTCAACGAGCACGGGCAGCGCCGCTGGCGTATCCCGGTGAGCGGCACACCGCGCAGCGCACAGTTCACCGGTGACGGAAACCTCTTGGTGGTCACGCACTTCGGTCAGGTCAACGTCGTCGATACGCAGACGGGCAGGCTCGTCGCCCCGATCTACGACATGGTGCCGATCCCGGGTGTGCAGGACGGCACGAACGTGCCCCGGCAGGCCCCCGACCACGGACTGGCCGCGTGCTTCGGCGGCTCCCCCGACTGCCCGGTCGCGACGACGCCCGCGGTGGACGTGGCGACGGACCGCATCTTCGCCACCCTGTGGCGCCCGGGGACGGACCAGGCGGCACTGGTCGCGTTGCGCTACACCGGCGGTGACGACGCGCGCATCGCCGAGGAGTGGTCGCTCGCGGACCTTCCGGGCGGGGCGGTGACGAGCCCGGTGCTCTCCGCGGACGGCGCGACGGTGTACGTGCACGACGGCGACGGCACCCTCTGGGCGATCGACGCCGCGACGGGCTCGCCGCGCTGGAGCCACGATCCGGGTTTCGTCACCTCGACGGGACCGGCGGTGACGGCCGACGGGACGATCCTGCTCGCCGGGGGCGGCGCGGACGGTCCGCTCGTGGCGTTGCGCGACGCCGGGGATCACCCCGAATCCCTGTGGGAACGCGACGACGTGCGTCAGCTCGGCGCACCGGCCGTCGCCGCGGACGGAGTGGGGTACACGGTGGTGCGGGTTCCGGACGGCCTCGCCGCGCTGGTCTTCGACACCTCCGACGGCAGCACGCTGGATCAGGAATCCCTGCCGGGGGCATCAGGTTTCGCGGTCGGCACCGCGATCGGACCGGACGGCGAACTGCTGGCGACCACGCTGCTCGGGGATCTCTACACGCTGCGCTGAGAGTGCCGAACGGCCACACCACCGGGGCGCAGGCACCGGTGGTGTGGCCGTAGGCCGGTCATCTCAGGAGGCGAGGACCGTCAACTCGATCCCGCTGCCCCGCCGGATCGTGTTGTAGATCGGGCAGGTCGCGACGAACCGCTCGCGCAGGACGTCCGCCGCAGCCTGATCCACCCCGGTCGTGGTGATCGTGACCCGGGTGAAGTCGTACCGGGTCGGATCCTCGCTGCCGCGGGCGTGCGAGGCCTCGACCCGGATCCCGGCGAGCGGCAACTCCAGTTCCGTCGCGTTCGCCTCGAAGTTCGCCATCGCGCACGAGGCGAGCGCCGACAGGAGCAGCTCCCCGGCCTGGATGGACTCACCGGGACCGAATCGCGAGTCGGTCACCAGATGATTGGCGCGGGCGTCGATCACGAACCGGCCGGGTACCCCGGCGATGGTGTGCCCCGAGACGGCCGCGATGTTCGACGCGGGCGCGGTGCCGGCGCTCATCGGGCGGCGCTCGCGGGCTTGGGGATCCGGTTCTCCCATTCACGCGCAGCGGGACGCTCGAGTCCGAGGTTCTCGCGCAGGGTGGATCCCTCGTATTCGGTTCGGAACAGGCCGCGCTTCTGCAGCTCGGGGACGACCTGCCGGGTGAAGTCCTCGAATCCCCCGGGCTGGTAGGGAGCCTGCACCATGAAGCCGTCGCACGCGCCTCCGGTGAACCACTCCTCCAGGCCGTCTGCGACTTCCGTTGCGGTACCGATGAATCCGCCTTCGACGCGGCCACCGTACTGCTTGCCGAGCTCCCGCAGCGTGAGCCCCTCGCGTTCGGTGATCTCGCGGACCTCGCGGTAGTGGCCCTCGACGCCGGGAACCTCGACGTCGGGCAGCCGCTCGTCGAGGGGGAACGTCGACAGGTCCACGTCCAGGTGGTAGGCGAGGGTCGAGAGCCCGCCCAGTGGCGGCACCAGTTCGAACAGCTCCTCGAAGGTCTGCTGCGCGATCGCGCTGGTGGCACCGATGACCGGGGCGATCGACGGCAGGATCTTCACCTGACGGGGGTCGCGGCCGTGCGCGGCGGCCCGCTCCTTGATCTCGCGGTAGAAGTCCTGCGCCGACTCGAGCGACGCGTGGCTGCAGAAGATCACGTCGGACCAGCGGGCGGCGAAGTCCTTGCCCTTGGCGGAGGCGCCGGCCTGGATCACCACCGGGTATCCCTGCGGCGGCCGCGGCACGTTGAGCGGTCCCTGAACGGTGAACCACTCGCCCTTGTGGCCGATCGCGTGCACCTTGGCGGGGTCGGCGAACAACGGCGCCTCGGTGTCCAGGACCAGCGCGTCGTCCTCCCAGCTGTCCCAGAGCTTCGCCGCCACCTCGAGGAACTCGTCGGCGCGTTCGTAGCGCTTCTCGCGGGGGAACTGCTCGTCGAGGTTGAAATTGCGCGCCTCGGACTCCTGGAACGAGGTCACCACGTTCCAGGCAGCGCGGCCGGCGGTGAGGTGGTCCAGGCTCGCGAACGAGCGGGCCACGGTGAACGGCTGCGCGTACGTGGTGGACACCGTCGCGGCGAGACCGAGGTGCCGGGTCACGGCACCCATCGACGACAGCACGTGCAGCGGATCGAGACGCAACGAGCCGAGCGCGCCGTTGCGCAACTGGGTGTCGGTGCTCGACCCGAACCGGTCGGGCACCGAGAGGATGTCGGCGAAGAACGCGAGGTCGAACCTGCCGTCCTCGAGGGTGCGGGCGATGTTCTGGTAGTACTCCGCGGACAACCACCCGGGGACCGAGGCCGGGTAGCGCCAGCCACCGGGGCGGCCGGGGCCGGCGGTGATGAACGCGGCGAGATGCATCTGGGAGTCGGACATGACGGTGCTGATACCTACTTCGAGAGTTACTGGACGTTCGAGAGTTCTTTGTCGATGACGGACTTGATCGAGTCGAACCGCGAATCCTGCAGCCACGACGTGACATCGACCTGCTCGGGGTAGATGCCGAGCCGGTGGAAGTTGTCGGCGAGATCCTGGGAGCCGGCGATCGCGTCGGCACCGACCGAGGTGAACTGTCCCGCACCGGAGTACGAGAGCCGCTTCGTCTCGACGAGGTCGCGGTACACCTCGGCTTCCATCGCGTTGCCGCCGAAGCCGCCGAGCCGGGTGAACTCGTCGACGGCCGCGGCGGGGTTGGCCTCGATCCAGCGCTGTGCGTCGCGGACGTTGCGCACCAGCTTCGCCGCGACCTCGGGGTGGTTGTTCGCGAACGATTCGCTCGCGACGAAGAAGGCATAGTCGTAGGTCTTCACGTCGGGCAGGGTCGCGGCGTTGTGCTTGCGCTTGGCCAGCTCGGCCATCGGCTGCCACGTGATCCAGGCGTCCACCTTGCCCTGCGCGAACGCGGCCTCGGCGTCCGCGGCGGTGAGGTTGACGTACTCGATGTCGTCGAGCGTCAGGCCCGCGGTCTCGAGGTACTTGACCAGGCTGTACGTGCCGGTCGTGCCGCGGTGGTCGGCGACCTTGCGGCCCTTCAGATCTGCGGCGGACCGGATGGTGGAGCCCTGCGGGACCAGGACGTCCACCTCGTTGCTCGGCAGCGGGTACGCCACCAGCGGGACGATGGGAACGCCACCGCCGATCGCGTAGATGACGGCGGTCGCGGTGGCGAAGGAGAAGTCGACGCTGCCGGACTTGATCGCCTCCATCACCGGGAGGGACGCCGGGAATCCGGTGGGCCATTCCACCGGCACGCCGAGGTCGGCGGCGACGTCGAACCCACCGAGGCTGTTGCGCAGCACGGTGCCCGGTTCGGCGTTGCCGTCGCCGATCAGCGCGTACCGGACCTGGGTGAGCGGGCCGTCTTCGTCTGCTGCGGCGTCGGTGCTGCACCCGGCGAGGGACAGGGCGGTCAGGCCGAGGACACCGGCGCCGGTGGCCTTGAGGAAGCCGCGTCGGCTCAGCGACGAAGAGGTCAGGGGTGACATAGCGGGGGTGAAACCTTCCTACGGGTGGATCGGGTGGATCGGAGGGGCAGTGTCAGGAATGGAGGGCGCGGTCGGCCTCGAGGAGCCCGTCGAGGAACTCCTCCTTCCAGGCTGCGAGGCGGGCGTCACCGCGGTGCCGGGGGCGGGCCTGGTCGATCCGGAGTTCACGGGTGATCCCGGATTCGGTGAGCAGCAGCACCCGGTCGGAGAGGATCAACGCTTCCTCGACGTCGTGGGTGACGAGCAGGACGGTCCGGGGCCGCTCGGCGAGCATCCGTTCGAGCAGTTGCTGCATCGTGACCCGGGTGATCGCGTCGAGTGCACCGAACGGTTCGTCGAGGAGCAGCACGTCGGGGTGGTGCAGCAGGGCGCGGGCGAGCGCGACGCGCTGCCGCTGGCCGCCGGACAGTTCGGAGGGCCAGGCGTTCTCCCGACCGGCGAGTCCGACCTCGCGGAGCAGCGCGGCCGCTTCGTCGCGTCGTCCCTTGGTGCCGAGCTGGACGTTGTCGAGGACGTTGCGCCAGGGCAGGAGCCGGTCCTCCTGGAACATCATGCGCGAGACGACGGGCCGGTCGACGGTCGGCTCGACGCGGCCCTCGGTCGGCTGCTCGAGCCCGGCGAGGATCCGGAGCAGGGTGGACTTGCCGACGCCGCTCGGTCCGAGGAACGTCACGAACTCGCCCGGCGCGATCGACAGGTCGATGTTGTTCAGGATGCGCTTGTCCTGGTAGCGGTGTCCGACGCCGAGCAGGTCGAGTCCGACGAGGTCGTCACGGGACATCAGCGAGTTCCCTTCCGGTAGTTGGGGTTCCAGCGGAGGACTCGCGCCTCGACCAGCCGGATGAGCTGATCGGCCAGGAGGCCGGCGAGCGCGTAGAGCACGATCGCGAGGACGATCCGGTCGTTGCGGAGCAGGTCGCGGCCGTTCTGGGCGAGGAAGCCGATGCCCTCGCTGGTCGCGATGGTTTCGGCGATCACGAGCGTCAGCCAGGCCACGCCGAGCGCGTAGCGGATGCCGGTCAGGATCATCGGCATCGCGCCGGGGACGATGACCTGCCGGATCAGCTCGCCGCGCCCGAGTCCGTACGAGCGGCCGAGCTGCACGAGCTTCGGATCGACGGTGCGGATACCCGCGACGGTGTTGAGGTAGACGGGGAAGATGACGCCGAGGGTCACGAGCAGGACCTTCGGCAGCTCGCCGATGCCGAACGCCGCGATGAGCAGCGGGACGAGGGCGAGATGCGGCAGCGCACGCAGCATCTGCAGGGTCCGGTCGACGAGTCCTTCGGCGATGCGCGAGAGGCCGACGGCGAAGCCGAGGACGAGACCGATCCCGGCGCCGATGGTGAAGCCGATGACGATGCGTCGCACACTCACCAGCAAGTGGGTCTGCAGTTCTCCCGCGGCCCAGAGGTTTCGGGCGGTGTCGAGCACCTTGCTCGGGGGCGGCAGGATCGACGCGGAGATCACTCCGGTGGACGAGGCCCACTGCCAGCCGAGCAGCACGAGGGCCGGAACGACCCACGGCAACAGCGCGGTCGCCCGCGGCGTCCGGATGACGCGGCGGGTGCGCGGCGGCTCGGCGGTTGGCGCAGGGGTAGCCGGTGCTGCGGAGACCGTGAGATCAGACATCGCCGGTCGCCGTCGGTGTGGGGGTGGTCGTGTTCATCGTTCTCCTCGCGGACAGCAGTGCGAGGAGCACTATAAATACAAACGACAACAACCGACGACAACTGTATACACATGGATTCAAACCCTTCCCATCCGCGCGCTGTCCTGGTATGGGTTGGTTCGTCCACTTTTCTGCGCGTCTCGAGGAGGGAACCGACCGTTGGACGTCGACAGATCGCCGTACGCACAACTGCGCGAACGCATTACGAACGGCGAATATGCGCCCGGCTCCATGCTGGTGCCGGCCGGCGTCGGCGCGGAGATGGGGCTGTCGCGGACACCCGTGCGGGAAGCGTTGCAGCGGCTCGAGTTCGACGGTCTGGTGATCAAGGTCACCCGCGGCTACATGGTGCGTGAGCGCACCGAGGAGGAGGTACTCGCGATCTGCGACGCCCGGATCGCGCTGGAATCCGCTGCCGCGTTCGCCGCGGCGACCAGACGATCCGAGATCGATCTGGCCCGGCTGACGAGCCTGTTCGAGCGCGCCGTCGCGGCGCCGGATCCGAAGAGCGCACTCCGCCTGCACAACGACTGGCACGCCGCGCTGCGCTCCGCCGCCCACAACCCGACCATCGCCGAGCTGATGGAACGCCTGGACGCGCAACTGGCCGTCTACGACGCCGAGGCGTCCGCGGCTCCCGACAATCTCGACGCGATCGAGACGGAGCACCGCCACATCCTCGACGCGATCGTCGCGGGGGACGGCGAGCGGGCGCGCGCCCTGATGACCGCTCACCAGGAGCGCACCCGCGATATCCGCATTTCTGCCATGGCGGCGCGCTAGTCGGGAATCCCACCGACGGGCGCACGGACCGTGCGACGCTGATCCCCATGACAAGGGCGCTACCGAAGAACGCAGTGCCGAAGAACATGGTCTTCATTCCGGGAGGCACGTTCTGGATGGGCTCGGAGGACTTCTATCCCGAGGAACGACCGGTCCACCAGGTAACGGTCGGGGGGTTCTGGATGGACGAGCACCCGGTGACGGTCGCCGAGTTCCGCCGCTTCGTGAAAGCGACCGGATATGTCACGACCGCGGAGGTCGCGCCCGACCCGGACCGGTACCCCGGGGCGGACCCGGCACTGCTCGTTCCCGGGTCACTGGTGTTCACGCCGCCCCGGGGCCCTGTTCCCCTCGACGACTACACCCGCTGGTGGTCCTTCACACCCGGCGCCGACTGGCGTCACCCCGAGGGTCCCGACAGCAATGTCGGAGGCAGGGAACGGCATCCGGTCACGCACGTGTCGTGGTTCGACGCCAGGGCGTACGCCGAGTGGGCCGGCAAGGGACTGCCGACCGAGGCGGAGTGGGAGTTCGCCGCGCGCGGCGGCCTCGATCGCAAGATCTTCGTGTGGGGTGACGAGCACGAGCCGGGCGGCCGCCCCGGCGGGAACGTCTGGCAGGGCGAGTTCCCGTGGCAGAACCTCCTCGAGGACGGGTTCGCCGGAACCTCCCCCGTCGGGCATTTCCGGCCCAACGGGTATGGGCTCGACGACATGGCCGGCAACGTGTGGGAGTGGACGAGCGACCACTTCTCCCCCGACCACTCGGCGAGCGGCAAGAACGTCGCCCCGGCGTCGTCGTGCTGCATTCCGGCGAATCCCCGCGTCGACGCTGCTGTGGTCCACGACCCGAACGAACCGTATGCGCGCCGCGTGATCAAGGGCGGCTCGCACCTGTGCGCGCCGAACTACTGTCTTCGCTACCGCCCCGCTGCCCGGCAGGGTGAAACCGAGGAGACGTCGACCTGCCACATCGGCTTCCGGTGCATCCTCCGGCCGTGACTTCCATCTCGCAAACCCGTCTCCGCGACGACGAACCGGTGCTGTACTGGAACGGGTGGACGGAGAAGGGGGCACACGGTCATGGGCAAGGAACTCCGGGCAGCACCGATACCCGGCGGGGATACCCTGCCGTTTCCCCCGACGCCGTCGGGGAGTATCGCGGGCCGCACCATGCAGGAATCGGTGTACAGCCCACACCCGAAGCAGCGCCGGCTGCCCGCCGACGCCCCGAACATCCTCGTCGTGCTGATCGACGACGCCGGTCCGGGTCTGCCGACAGGGTTCGGCGGCGAGGTGAACACCCCCACCCTCGACCGCATGCTCGACGAGGGCATCGGCTACAACCGCTTCCACACCACCGCGATGTGTTCGCCGACCCGCGCGTCGCTGCTCACCGGCCGCAACCACCATCGCGTCGGAAACGGGCAGATCGCCGAACTGGCCAACGACTGGGACGGGTATTCCGGCCACATCCCGAAGTCGAGTGCGACGGGAGCGGAGGTCCTGCGGCACTACGGGTACACCACCGCGGCGTTCGGCAAGTGGCACAACACCCCGGCCGAGGAGACCACGGCCGCCGGGCCCTACGACAACTGGCCCACCGGCGTCGGTTTCGACTACTTCTACGGCTTCCTCGCGGGTGAGGCATCGCAGTACGAGCCGAACCTGGTCCGCAACACCACCGTCGTCCTGCCGCCGAAGACCCCCGAGGAGGGCTACCACCTCAGTGAGGACCTCGCGGACGACGCCATCGGCTGGTTGCGCCGCCACAAGGCGCTCGACGCCGACCGGCCCTTCTTCATGTACTGGGCCAGCGGCTGCCTGCACGGCCCGCACCACATCATGAAGGACTGGGCCGACCGGTATGCGGGCAAGTTCGACGACGGCTGGGACGCCTACCGCGAGCGCGTGTTCGCCCGGGCCAAGGAGAAGGGCTGGATCCCACCGGAGGCCGAGCTCACCGACCGCGATCCCACCATGGCGGCGTGGGACGACATCCCCGAGGAGGAGAAGCCGTTCCAGCGTCGCCTCATGGAGGTGGCGGCCGGGTACGCCGAGCACTGTGATGTGCAGGTCGGGCGGTTGTTCGACGAGCTGGACCGGCTCGGCTACCGCGACAACACCCTGGTCCTCTACATCTGGGGCGACAACGGCTCGTCCGGGGAGGGCCAGGAAGGGACCATCAGCGAACTGTTGGCGCAGAACGGGATTCCGACGACCCCGGCGCAGCACATCGCCGCTCTCGAGGAACTCGGCGGACTCGACGTCCTCGGCTCTCCGAAGACCGACAACATGTACCACGCGGGATGGGCGTGGGCGGGCAGCACGCCCTACAAGGGCATGAAACTCCTCGCGTCGCATCTCGGGGGAACCCGCAATCCGATGGTGGCGCGGTGGCCCGCGAAGATCACCCCCGATCGGACCCCGCGAACCCAGTTCCTGCACTGCAACGATCTGGTGCCGACCTTCTACGACCTGCTCGGAATCACCCCGCCCCGCTCCGTGAACGGGATTCCGCAGGACCCCATCGACGGTGCCAGCTTCGCGGAGACCTTCGTCGACCGGGATGCTAAGGCGGGCAAGCTCACCCAGTACTTCGAGATCATGGGCAGCCGCGCGATCTACCACGACGGCTGGATGGCGTCCGCATTCGGACCCCGGGCACCGTGGCTGCAGGGCATGCCCGGCGGGATCCGCGACTGGAACCCCGACGACGACACCTGGGAGCTCTACAATCTCGACGAGGACTGGACCCAGAACCGCGACCTCGCGGCGCAGTATCCCGAGAAGCTGGCCCAGCTGCGGGAGTTGTTCGCGATCGAGGCGGCCAAGAACAACGCCCTGCCGATCGGCGGGGGGCTTTGGGTGGTGGCACTTCACCCCGAGCAGCGGATCACCACGCCGTACACCAGCTGGGAGTTCACCGGCGACGTCACCCGTATGCCCGAATTCTGTGCTCCCGCACTGGGAAACAGGAACAACCGCGTTGCCGTCGAGCTGACCGTCCCCGAGCGGGCCGGCGGTGTCCTCTACGCTCTCGGCGGCAACGGCGGCGGGCTGACCTGTTTCATGGACGACGGCTACCTCTGCTACGAGTACAACCTGTTCATCCTGATGCGCACCAAGATGCGCTCGGCGGAGCCGATTCCGCCCGGTGAGCACAAACTCGAGGTGTTCACCGAGTACGCCGAGACCCGTCCCGGCGGCCCGCTGAACGTCCGGATGTGTGTCGACGGGCAGAAGGTCGGCGAGACGACCGTGCCGATCAGCGCGCCGTTGCTGTTCACGGCGAACGACTGTCTCGACATCGGTACCTGTCTCGGATCCCCGGTGTCGCTCGACTACTACGACCGCGCACCGTTCCCGTTCGAGGGCACCATCGAGAAGGTGGTCGTCGACTACATCTAGAACGACGCCTCGCACACGAAAGCCTCCGCGGTGCGCCCGATCCGGGTCAGCACCACCGACAACGACCGCGAACCCCGGAGCTTCAGACGTGGCCGCAGCACCGCGGGGTCGACGTCGACTCCGCGGACGAGGATCTCGGCGACCCCGCAGTCGTGCTGCGCGAGCGCTTGTTTCAAGGCCTTCTCGGTGTACTTGAACCGATCGAGGATGCGGAAGCCGCGCACGCCCTCGGGCAGGGTGTCGCCGGTGAGATAGGCGATGCGCGGATCCAGTTGCCACAGACCGTGATATGCCGCCCAGTGCCGGACCAGGCCGGCCCGCACGATCGCGCCGTCGGGATCGACGATCCACTGCCCCGGAGGACGGTCGTCGATGTCGTCGGGCATCGCGTCGGTGACCTCGAATCCCGTTCCATCCGAACGCAACACGCTTGCCCGGCGTCGGACACCGGGGCTCGACAGGCCCGGCGAGTACAGGCACGCCTCGCGGACACCGCCGTCGAGCGAGACGACCTCGACCTCCCCCGCCCAGTCGATCGCGTCGAAATCCAGGCCCGGCGCGCACTTCACCGCGAGATCGCGTCCGGCATAGACGTCGAGCAGGTCCGGCAGCGGTGGTTGCAGCGCCGCCGGATCGTGCGTGCGCCGGCCGCCGGCGCGGCGTGCGGGATCGGCGATCACGGTGGTCCCGCGGGTGACGGGCCGCAGCGCGTCGGCCCGGATCAGCGATGTGCCCGGCACGTTGTGCGCGGCCATCGCCAACCGCACCGGGTCCAGATCGCTGCCGATCACGAGGTCGGCGACACCCACGAGCGCCGCCAGTTCCGCGCCGATCGAACATGTCACGTCGTGCACGCGCCGCCCGGCCAGGCGCCGCGCCCGATGCGTGGCGACCACGGCGGGGGTGGCCTGCTGCACCGCGTCGTCGGTGAGCAGCCATCCCCCGGCCTCCGGCAGTTTCGCGACAGCCTTGCGGCGCGCCAGCACGGTCTCGACGAGCAGGCCGGCACGGTCGCCGAAACGCGTACGCACCCAGCCGATGTCGGCCAGGCGTGTACGCGCGGACAGTTCCCGGCCGTCCACCTCGGTCAAGGCGGACGCCGCCTCGTCCGACGCCAGATAGGCGACGTCGGCGAGGGTGAACTCGTATCCCAACTACTTGCCGGGCTTCACACCGGTGATCATGACGTTGTAGAAGAAGCTGCGCGGCACGACGTGCTTGAGCACCTTCTCGTCGACCCAGCTCAGCGTCTTCCAGCCACCGAACGCGAACTTCGCCCAGCCCCAGCCGAGCTTCTCCTCCGGCACGGCGGCCTCGAAGGTGCGCACGGGCCAGCCGAGCAGCGCCGCGGCGAACTCCTCGCTCGACGCCTTCACCTCGACGGCACCGGCCGAGGTCGCGATCTTCTCGAGATCGGACGGATCGAAGGTGTGCAGGTCGACGACGGCTTCGAGGGCCGCGGCCCGGGAGGACTCGTCGAGTTCGGTCTGCGGACGGCGCCAGTCGCTCAGGAACGGCAGCTTGGTGATGTTGGTGGTCGCCTCCCAGGTGATGCGACCGAGCCACCGCGCGTAGAAGTTGCCGATCGTGCTGGGCTCACCGGCGAAGACGAACCGGCCGCCGGGCTTGAGAACGCGCAGGACCTCGCGCAGCGACTGCTCGACATCCGGGATGTGGTGTAGCACGGCGTGACCCACGACGAGGTCGAAGGTGTCGTCCTCGTACGGGATGGTCTCGGCGTCGGCGACCCGGCCGTCGACGTCGAGTCCGAGATTCGCGGCGTTGCGCAGGGCGACCTTGACCATGCCGGGCGACAGGTCCGTCACCGAACCGGACTTCGCGACGCCCGCCTGCATGAGGTTGAGCAGGAAGAAACCGGTGCCGCAGCCGAGTTCGAGCGCCTTCCCGTACGGAAGGGGCTGCTCACCCGCCGCCGCGTCGAAGCGGCCCTTGGCGTAGTCGATGCAACGTTCGTCGTAGGAGATTGACCACTTCTCGTCGTACGTCTCGGCTTCCCAGTCGTGGTAGAGCACCTGGGCGAGTTTGGTGTCCTCGAGCGCAGCGGCGACCTCTTCGGCGGTGGCGTGCGGGTTGGGCGCGGGATCGGTCCCGTCGGTCCTGCTTGCAGTCATAGGTGTGATCCTACCCATCGGTAAGCATGGAACAAGTTCCAGTTTCGGCGGGCTATTCGCCGGTGAACGCGGCCTTGCCCGGGCCGTTCGCGATGAAGGACTCCATCCCGATCGTGCGGTCGGCCGTCGCGAACAGCGACGCGAACACATGCTGCTCGATCTTCAGTCCGGTGTCGAGATCCGTGTCCAGGCCCTGATCGATCGCAGCCTTCGCCGCCGCGAGCGCACGCGAGGCCGCTCCGGTGAACTGCGACGCCCACCTCCGCGCTGCGTTGTACACGTCATCGGGTGCGACGACCTCGTCGACCAACCCGATCGCGAGCGCCTCGTCCGGTCCGACGAACCGGCCCGTGAACACGATGTCCTTCGCCTTCGACGGACCGACGAGCCGCGCGAGCCGCTGCGTGCCGCCGCCCCCGGGGATGATGCCGAGCAGGATCTCCGGCGTCCCGAGCTTGACGTTGTCGCCGATGATCCTGCGGTCCGCGCCGAGCGCGAGTTCCAGGCCACCGCCGAGCGCGTAGCCGGTGATCGCCGCGACCGTCGGCTTCGGGATGTCGGCGATCGACCCGAGCGCGGACTGCAGGTCCCCGATGATCTCGCTCATCTGCACGAAGCCGATCTCGGCGAGTTCCTTGATGTCGGCACCGGCGGCGAACACCTTCTCGCCGCCGTAGACGATCACGGCCTTGACGTCCTTGCGTACCGTCGCCTCCCGGGCGGCGGCACGGATCTCCTCCTGCACCTGCCGGTTCAGTGCGTTCATCGGCGGGCGGTCGAGCCGGATGGTTCCGATGCCGTCGGACACCTCGAGAGTGACGTATTCAGCCATGCCGCTCAGGCTAGATCAGATGTCGGTGCGCTTCGCCCAGGGGTGCGGCCCCCCGCGGGTGTAGTAGCCCTCGTCGCCGCCGAACGAGACGCGGATCTGTCCCTCGTCGTTGCGCGACAGGATCGGCAGGATCGGTTCGATCACGACCTCGTCCGCGAGCACGTCCGCGACGGTGGCGTATGCGGCGAGCGAGGTGAGCTGGGCCCAGGTCGGCGGCAGCAGGATCGACGCACCCGCCTGCCAGTCGTCGAGTGCTTCGGCCGCCGTGCGCCACTGCACGTGCTCGGCTTCGCTGGTGTCGCCGTCGGCACGCTGCCCTTCGGGGACGGCCGCGACGAAGAAGTGGGTGTCGTAGCGGCGGCGTTCACCGAGCGGGGTGATCCAGTTCGCGCGGGGGCGCAGCAGGTCGGTGCGGACCACGAGGCCTTCGGCGGCGAGGAAGTCGCCGAACGACAGTTCCCGCGCCTCGAGGAGACGACGGGCCTGCGCGTACTGCGCGGTGTCGGCGACGACGGTGTCCTCGCTGGGTCCGGCCAGCAGCAGGCCGCACTCCTCGAACGTCTCGCGGACCGCGGCCAGCACGAGTGCCTGCGCGCGTCCCTCGGTGGTCGTGAACCGCTCGGCCCACCAGGCGATGGTCGGGCCGGCCCAGCGCACGGACGCGGCGCTGTCGGAGGGGTCGACGCCACCGCCCGGGAACACCGTCATGCCGCCGGCGAAGTCCATGCCGACGACGCGGCGCTGCAGGAATACCTCGATACCCCCGTCGGAATCGCGGAGCAGAAGGACGGTGGAGGCGTCCTTGATCGGCACCGCGGCCGGATCGAAGGGGGCTGCAGAGCGTTCGGTAGACATGCGTACAAACTACGTGACGGGGTGATCCGCATCGCATCGGGACCGGCATCGAGACGCCGGTCCCGATCCGGAATCAGACGTGCACGCGGTGCCGGCCCGGCTCCCGGGTGCGGCGCGCGAAGAAGCGCCCGTCCACCCGATCGAGCGTGATCGACTGGCTGAACGCGGTGCTCAGGTTCTCGGAGGTGATCACGTCGTCGATCAGCCCCTGCGCGACCACCTGCCCCTCCTTGAGGAGCATCGCGTGGGTGAAGCCCGGCGGGATCTCCTCGACGTGATGCGTGATCAGCACCGTCGCGGGGGCATCCGGGTCCGCGGCGAGCGTCGCCAGGCGCGCGACGAGTTCCTCACGGCCACCGAGGTCCAGACCCGCCGCGGGTTCGTCGAGCAGCAGCAGTTCCGGATCGGTCATCAACGCCCGGGCGATGAGGACCCGCTTGCGTTCCCCCTCCGACAGGGTGCCGTACATGCGGTCGGCGAGGTGTTCGGCGCCGAGGCTCTCGAGCATCTCCGTAGCCCGCTCGGTGTCCATCGCGTCGTACTTCTCCCGCCACCGGCCGAGCACGCCGTACCCGGCGGAAACCACCAGATCGGAGACCTTCTCGTCGGCCGGAACGCGGTTGGCCAGCGCCGACGACGACATGCCGATGCGCGGTCGCAGTTCGGACAGGTCGGTGCGCCCGAACCGCTCGGCCAGCACGCTCGCCGTGCCGGAGGTCGGGAACGTCTCCGCGGCCGCGACCCGCAGCAACGAGGTCTTGCCGGCGCCGTTCGGCCCCAGCACCACCCAGCGTTCGTCCAGCTCCACCTTCCAGGTCACGGGTCCGACCAGGACGTTGCCGCCCCGCCGCACCAACACGTCGTCGAATTCGATGAGCAGATCGGGATCAGGTTGTGCCACGCCGTCCATCTTGGACTACCCCGGCAGCCGATTCACCGGCAGGATCGTTTCGTGTCGCTCTCCCCCACCGATCCCACCGCGCCGCCGGTGGCGCGCGCCGACCGCGGTCCGTTCCCGCTCGGGGCGACCGCCCTCGAAGCCGACGACCCCGACGCGGGCACCCACTTCTCGGTGCACGCCCCGCACAGCGACCGTGTGCAGGTCTGCCTGATCGACGACGACGGGCGGGAACAGCGGATCGACCTGCCGGACCGGACCTTCGGAATCTGGCACGGCACGGTGCCCGGGGTCGGTCCCGGGCAGCGCTACGGCTACCGGGCGCACGGCCCGTGGCAGCCGGGCACCGGGCTGCGCACCAACCCGCACAAGCTGCTGCTCGACCCGTGGGCCCGCCGCCTGACCGGCGCCATCGGTGATCCGCGACGCCTGCTCGCCTACGATGACGATCCCTTCGGCGCACCCTCGACCGTCGATTCCCTCGGCCACGTCCCGTTGTCGGTGGTCACCGAACCGGCCGGAACGGTCCGGCACGACCGCCCCGGCACCGCGTGGGAGCAGACGGTGCTCTACGAACTGCACGTCGGGTCCTACACGGCACGCCATCCCGGGGTGCCGCCCGAACACCGCGGCACCTATCTCGGGCTGACCGCGCCGGCCGTCCTCGAGCATCTCGTCGGGCTCGGGGTGACCGCCGTCGAACTGCTGCCGGTGCACGCGTTCCTCACCGAACCCCCGGTACGGGCACGCGGGATGCGCAACCACTGGGGCTATTCGACCGCCGCCTGTTTCGCGCCGCACCCCGGGTACGCGAGCGTGCCCGGCGCGGAGATCGACGAGTTCCGGGCCATGGTGGCGGCGCTGCACGCCGCCGGGATCGAGGTGATCCTCGACGTCGTCTACAACCACACGTGCGAATGGTCGGTGGCCGGGCCGAGCCTGTCCTGGCGCGGACTCGACGCGCGCGGCTACTACCTGTTGGACGAGCAGGGGCTCGACATCGACCTGACCGGCTGCGGCAACACCGTCGACGCCACCTCGCCGATCGCGGTGCGGATGGTGTGCGACAGCCTGCGCTACTGGGCCACCGAGATGGGGGTCGACGGGTTCCGGTTCGATCTGGCCAGCGCGCTGGGCCGTCCGCGCGGCGGCACGTTCGACTCGCGGGCCGCGCTGCTCACCGCGATCACCACCGATCCGGTGCTGACGGATCTGAAGCTGATCGCCGAACCGTGGGACGCGACCGTCCACGGTTACCGGCTCGGCGAGTTCGGCGCGCAGTGGTCGGAATGGAACGATCGGTACCGCGACACGGTCCGCCGGTTCTGGGCGGGACGGTCCGGGATCCGCGAGATCGCCTCGCGTCTCGCCGGTTCCGAGGACCTCTACGACCGGACCGTGCGGCAGCCGTGGATGTCGATCAATTTCGTCGCCGCGCACGACGGGTTCCCCGTGGCCGATCTGGTCGCCTACGAACGCAAGCACAACGAGGCCAACGGCGAGGACGGACGGGACGGCGCCGACCACAACGAGTCGGTCAACCACGGTGTGGAGGGGCCGACGGACGACCCGGAGATCGTCGCCGCCCGCGACCGGCACGTGCGGGCATTGCTGGCCACGCTGCTGCTGTCCACCGGCACCCCGATGCTGCTCGCCGGCGACGAATTCGGACACAGCCAGGGCGGCAACAACAACGCCTATTGCGTCCCGGCGGACACCCCGGTGACCGATGCGTGGCCGCTGGACTGGTCGTCGGCCGACACCACCCGGATCGCATTCGTGCGACAGCTGCTGCAGTTGCGCAAGGTCGTGCCGGTGCTGCGTCAGCGCCGTTTCTTCGACGGCCGCGCCCGCACCGTCGGCTATCCCGACCTGGTGTGGTTCGGCGGTGACGGCCTCGAACTCGACGAGGCCGGCTGGCACGACGACGACCGGCGCACCCTGCAGGCGTGGGTGGACGGGTCGCAACTGGGCACGGTCACGCGGGCCGGGGTGCCGCTCGCGGACAGCAGCGGCCTGATCGTGCTGCATGCTGCCGGCCCGGCGACGCTCGTGCTCGCCGGACCCGAGTGGTATCGGGGTCGGGTGGTGTGCGTGTTCGACTCGAGCGCACCCGACGGTGCACCCGCCGACGCGTCGCCTCGACCCGTCGGCTCCGAGTGGGAGGTGACCGGACCGACCGTGCTGATGTTCCGGAAGGACGGCTGAGCCCGGCGGGGCGTCAGCCGGCGACCGCGATCACGGTCATCGAACCCGGTGCGACCTCCGTGAAACCGGCGTCGCGGACCGCGGCGACCGGGCCCCGGCCCGCCTCGGCGCGGGCGCGCAGTTCCTTCCACCGTTCGGGGTCCGCGTCGCGCACGGCGCAACGGTAGCCGTCCGCGGCCCACGCCCGCACCGCGTCCTCGTCGAGAACCCCGGCGAGCAGCATCACCGCGTGCCCGACCTGCGCCGCGGCCTTGCCCACGGTCATGTCGAGGCCGGCGTCGATCCACAGCACCGGAATGCCGGGATCCGGGTCGCCGGGATCGTCGTGCGGCAGGTCGGTGCCACCGATCTGCAGCCGTGAGATGCGCGGGTCCAGGTCACCGACCGGACCCGGCACGAGCGCGCGGGCCTGGGCGCCGTCGTGGTCGACGGTGATCCCGTCGACGTCCTGCGCGGCGAGCCACTGCGCGCCCCGGGCACGGCGGCTGACCTTCCGGATGCGGGCGTCGCTCCAGGCGAGGTAGGCGTCCTGCCACGGACCGGGCGGTCCGTCCGCGTCCGGTCCGACGCGCGGGTCCAGGCACAGGGCGATCGTCGCCATCGCCGCGGCCTCGAGCAGTGCGCTGCGCCGCGGCGGGTTCTGCTTGGGGATGTGCAGCACGATCGGCATCGCGAGGACCGCGGCCGGGTCGTCAGGGTCGGGCCGATGCCCGTATCCGCGGGTGAGCACCCGGTGGCGGGCACCGAACCCGGCGTCGGTGTCAGGCACCGCTGTCAGGCACCGCTGTCGAGGGGCACGCGCCGCAGCGTGCCGTCCACCCGGTCCGCGGCCTCGACCTCGTCGCGGGTGACGCCGAGCACGAACAGCACCGCATCCAGGTACGGGTACGACAGCGCGGTGTCGGCGACCTCACGCAGCGCGGGCTTGGCGTTGAACGCGATGCCGAGACCGGCGGCGCTGAGCATGTCGATGTCGTTGGCGCCGTCACCGACCGCAACGGTCTGCTCGATCGGCACCCCGACCTCGTCGGCGAACTCGCGCAGGGCGCGGGCCTTGGCGGCGCGGTCGACGACGTCGCCGACGACCCGGCCGGTGAGCTTGCCGTCGACGATCTCGAGGGTGTTGGCGCGCACGAAGTCGAGTTCGAGTTCGTGCGCGAGACCCTCGATGACCTGACGGAAGCCGCCGGAGACGACGCCGCAGCGGAAGCCGAGGCGGCGCAGCGTGCGGATGGTGGTGCGGGCGCCGGGGGTCAGCTCCAGGCTCTCGGCGACCTCGTCGATCACGGTCGCGGGCAGGCCCGCCAGGGTGGCGACGCGCTGGTTCAGCGATTCGGTGAAGTCGATCTCGCCGCGCATCGCGGCTTCGGTGACGGCGCGGACCTTGTCCTCGACACCGGCGTGAGCGGCGAGCATCTCGATGACCTCGCCCTGCACGAGGGTCGAGTCGACGTCGAACACGATCAGGCGCTTGGAACGCCGGGCCAGGCCGCCGCGCTCGACGGCGATGTCGATCTCGAGGCCGGCGGCGACCTCGGCGAGGCCGGCCCGGAGCTGCGCGTCGGCGTCGGCGCCGGTGTCGGCCGCGGTCACCATGAGTTCGAGGCCGGTGAGGGGGTAGTCCGCGATGCCGCGGATGGAGTCGATGTTGGCGCCCTGGCGGGCCAGTTCCCGGCCGACCGAGCGCATCGCGCGGGCGCTGACGGGGCTGCCGAGCACGACGACGGCGTGCGTCGAGACCGAGTGCTCGAGGCCGCGTTCGACGCCGATCTGCACGTCCGCGTGCATCCCGACCGTGGCCATCGCCGCCTCGATCTCGTCCTGGAGGGCCTCCGGGTCGTTCGGGCACGCGACCAGGACACCGAGTGTCAGCCGGCCGCGGATGACGACCTGCTCGACGTCGAGCAGATCCACGTCGTGGCGGGAGAGCGCCGCGAAGAGCACACCGGTCACACCGGGATGGTCCGGTCCTGTCACGGTCACCAGCACGGTGGTGTCAGACGCCACTACGTCTCCGATCCTTCGTTTCTCTCGCGGCACGGGCCCTTCCATTCTGCCAATCGGAACGGCTGCCTCAGAGGTTGGGGGTGGTGCGCCCGGTCACGCGCAAGGCCCCGCCCGAGCATCGGGCGGGGCCTTGCGTCACATCGGGTTACCGACTTACTTCAGGGCTTCCCTGTCTGCACCCTCGTGCACGGCCACGTTGTGCTTGTGGCTGCCCGGGCCGACGTGGGCCTCGGCCCGCATCCGCTCGACCATGTGCGGGTAGTGCAGCTCGAACGCCGGACGCTCCGACCGGATGCGCGGCAGCTCGGTGAAGTTGTGGCGCGGCGGCGGGCAGGAGGTGGCCCACTCGAGCGAGTTGCCGTAACCCCACGGGTCGTCGACCGTGACGACCTGGCCGTACCGGTAGCTCTTGAAGACGTTCCACAGGAACGGCAGCGTCGAGGCACCGAGGATGAACGAGCCGATCGTCGAGATGGTGTTCAGCGTGGTGAAGCCGTCGGTGGGCAGGTAGTCGGCGTAGCGACGCGGCATGCCCTCGTTGCCCAGCCAGTGCTGCACCAGGAAGGTGGTGTGGAAGCCGATGAACGTGAGCCAGAAGTGCCAGCGGGCGAGACGCTCGTCGAGCATGCGGCCGGTCATCTTCGGGAACCAGAAGTAGATGCCCGCGTAGGTGGCGAACACGATGGTGCCGAAGAGCACGTAGTGGAAGTGCGCGACCACGAAGTACGAGTCGTGCAGGTGGAAGTCCAGCGGCGGGCTCGCGAGGATGACGCCGGTCAGGCCACCGAAGAGGAACGTGATGATGAAGCCGACCGAGAACAGCATCGGCGATTCGAAGGTCAGCTGACCCTTCCACATCGTCAGGATCCAGTTGAAGAACTTCACGCCGGTCGGGACGGCGATGAGGAACGTCATGAACGAGAAGTACGGCAGCAGCACGGCGCCGGTGGCGTACATGTGGTGTGCCCACACCGCGATGGACAGGGCCGCGATCGCCAGGGTCGCGTAGACCAGGCCGGTGTAACCGAAGATCGGCTTACGCGAGAAGACCGGGAAGATCTCCGAGACGATGCCGAAGAACGGCAGCGCGATGACGTACACCTCGGGGTGGCCGAAGAACCAGAACAGGTGCTGCCACAGCAGGACGCCACCGGTGGCCGGGTCGAAGATGTGGCCACCGAGGTGACGGTCGACGAACAGACCGAAGAACGCGGCGGTGAGCAGCGGGAAGACCAGCAGGATCAGCAGGCTGGTGATGAGGATGTTCCAGGTGAAGATCGGCATCCGGAACATGGTCATGCCGGGGGCGCGCAGGCAGACGACGGTGGTCGTGAAGTTGACCGCACCGAGGATCGTGCCCAGACCCATGACGCCGAGGCCCAGGACCCAGAAGTCGGCGCCGACGCCCGGCGAGTGCAGCTCGCTCGTCAGCGGGGTGTAGGCGGTCCAGCCGAAGTCCGCGGCACCACCGGGGGTGATGAAGCCGGCGAGCACGATGGTCGCGCCGAACAGGTACAGCCAGTAGCTGAAGGAGTTCAGACGCGGGAACGCGACGTCGGGGGCGCCGATCTGCAGCGGGACGATGTAGTTCGCGAACGCGAACACGACCGGCGTCGCGTACATGAGCAGCATGATCGTGCCGTGCATGGTGAACAGCTGGTTGAACTGCTCGTTCGAAAGGAACTGCAGGCCGGGGACCGCGAGCTCGCTGCGCATCAGGAGGGCCATGAGGCCACCGATGAGGAAGAACGAGAACGAGGTGATGAGGTACATGATCCCGAGCAGCTTGGGATCTGTAGTCGTGATCATCTTGTAGATGAACGAACCCTTGGGTCCCTGCCGCGGCGGGTACGGCCTTGCTGCAGCTATCGGGACTGGCTGGGGCGCTACGGCAGTCACTAATCCTCCTGAATGCGCGCTCGACCTCGGGCTGGAGGCGAGCGGTCTCTGGCTTGCGCTGAGTCGAATCGTAGACCGTGCACACAGCGGTCGCCCACCGGGTCCTACTCAGTGTCGTACTCGGTGCGACAGCGTACCTCGAGGTGCTGTCACGACCAGGGTGTTGTTCGTGAGCAGAACCCTCGTGAGCCCCTTCCCCGGCGTGTCGCGCGCCGCCCCCGCGCGCGGATGATGTACGTCACATCGGACAGGGATTTAGGGTAGCGAAACCTTATCAGGCTAGTGTTGCGTCGTTGTTGCCCCGCTCCGAAAGTCCGAGGTATGGACGTGCTCCCTCGATTCCGCCGCCGCGCGACCGTCGCGCTCGTATCGGCACTCACCGCCGCAGTCGCCCTCGCCGGCTGTTCCGCCGACAACACCGAGCCGGAAACGTCCGTCTCGTCGACCGAGGGCTTCCCGCGCACGGTCGAACACTTCCGCGGCTCGACCACGCTCGACGAGGCTCCCCTGCGGGTCGTCGCGCTCGACACCAGCTACGCCGACGCGACGCTGCTGCTCGAGAGCGAACTCGTCGGCTACGTCGACTACCGCACCGAAGGACTGCCCGACTACCTCGGCGACGCCCCGGAGAAGTACGCCGCGAACGCCGTCTCGGTCGGCAAGGTCGCCGACGTGAGCCTGGAGAAGATCGCCGCCCTCGAGCCCGACCTGATCCTGTCCGCCGAGGTGCGCAACGGTGAGCAGTACGAGGAGCTGTCGGCGATCGCTCCCACCGTCTTCTCCCAGTCCACCGGACCGACCTGGAAGGACAACATCCGGCTCGCCGCCCGGGCGCTCGGCAAGGAGGACCTCGCCGAGCAGAAGATCGGCGAGTACGAGGCACGAGCGAAGGCGATCGGCGACGAGATCAACGCCTCGGCGAACAACCCGACCGTCTCGGTCGTGCGCTTCGCCGGTGAGCCGACCGCGCGCCTGTACCGCACCACCTCGTTCAGCGGCATCGTCCTCGAGGACGCGGGTCTGGCCCGGCCCGAGAGCCAGGGTCCGGATCCGGCCGACCCGAGCAGCATCATGAACGCCATCAGCCCCGAGCTGATCGCCCAGGCGGACGCCGACGTCATCTTCGTCTCGATGTACCGCGACGGCGACGGGAAGTCGGAGGGCGCCGCTCAGCCGTTCCTGACCAACCCGCTGTGGGGGAACCTCCGGGGCCGCAAGATCGACGTCGACGACAGCCTGTGGATGACTCCCGTCAGCATCCAGGGGGCCCACCTGATCCTCGACGACCTCGCGGAGGCGTTCGGGGTCGATCCGCACAAGGGATAACCTGGACCGTCCCCGAAACAGGAAGTGGTCGAATTGCCCGTTGTGCACCGGTCCCGAACTGCCGTCCTCGCCGCCGTCACCGTGGCGACGCTCGCCCTCGCGGGGTGCGGGGAAACCACGGACGATCCGGCGGACAGCATCGTGCGCACGACCACCCGCATCGCCGGGGCCGCGGTCGTCGGTGTCGATCGTGACACCACGACCGCGTGCCCGCTCCCCTCTCCCCTCGACGCGGGGCAGCCGGCCACCGGCACCCGGACCGTCGTGCACACCGCGGGCACCGCAGAGGTTCCCGCGGACCCGCAGCGCATCGTCGTTCTCGACCTCGCGGCGATGGACGCGGTGTGCGCGCTCGGTTTGTGGGAGCGGGTGGTCGGTGTGGCGTTCACCCCGATCGACCCCGGCTACTTCGACTACCTCGGCACCGGCATCGCCGAGTTGCCGTCGGTCGGTTCCGGCGACCTGCCCGATCTCGACCTGGTCGCGCAGGCGCAGCCGGATCTGATCCTGGGCTCGTCGGTCGAGTCCGATCTGTACGGCCGGCTCGACGCGATCGCGCCGACCGTGACCGTGGGATCCGACCCCGTGTTCTGGCGGGAGCAGTTCCTGCGCGTCGGCGACGCCCTCGGCCGCCGGGAAGCCGCGCAGCGGGTGCTCGACGACTACCTCCTCGCCGCCGCCGAAGTCGGCCGCGAACTCGCCTCGTCCCAGACGCAGGCGTCGATCGTCCGGTTCACCGCCGACGGGCCCGTCGTGGAAGGCACCGCGTCGTTCGCCGGCCAGGTGATGGCCGACGCCGGCGCCGCCCGGCCCCCCGCCCAGCGCTTCGGCGTCGTCGACGGCCGGTCGTTCGAACCCGTCGACACCGACGATCCGGCGGCGGCGGACGCGGACGTGCTCTTCGTCCGCTTCGACGGCGACACCGGCCTCGCGGAGGGCACCGAATACATGGAAACGGACCGCTGGCTCGATCTCGGCGCCGTGAGCGACCACCGGTTGTTCGCGGTGACCGACGACGTGTGGTCCACGCCCGGCCCGGTCGCGGCCCGGGCGGTCCTCACCGACCTGAAGGTAGCGCTCAATGGCTATTCGAACTGAATTCGGCCGACCCGCCGTGCGGGTCGGCGCTGTCCTCGCAGGCTTGCTCGCAACCGTGCTTCCGGCGGCCGCGCCGGCGTCGGCGCAACCGGAGACCCCGGCCATCGAGGTGTTCGCCGCCGACGGCGTCACCCCGCTCGGCGACCTGCCGGTGCACGAGGGCGACACCGTCGTCGTGCGCGGAACCGGTTTCGACCCGGAGGCGAACCGCACCGGTGGCCTGCCGGTGCCGGTACCGCCGGGAGTGCCGCACGGCACCTTCGTCTCGTTCGGCGGCTTCTCCGAGCACTGGCGTCCTTCCGAGGGTGCCCCCACCGCGAACCGCGCGACCGTACGATCCACCAACGCGTGGGTGCTGTCCGAACGCGCACTGAACCAGGTGCCCAACGTGCCGTTCGACATGCGCCGCACCGTCCGGCAGCAGTGGGTTCCGCTGTCCGACGACGGCTCGTTCACCGCGACCCTCACGATCGACGCTCCCGCCACCGTGCCCGCCGACGCGGTGTACGGCATCTACACGTACGGTGCCGCCGACGCGCTCAACGCCGAGCAGGAACTGTCCGTGCCGGTGAACTTCGATCCCTCGCCCGGCCCGAACGCTCCCGTCCCCGCGTCGCAGGACCTGGTGTGGGGATTCGCGCCCGGCTACACGGACCTGGTCACCGACACCACGCAGGGTTCGGTCGTCGGGAAGAACGGCGCGACCGTCAACCCGGACGGCACGCTCGCATTCGAACTGGCCGGTGCGCAGATCGACCCGGAGACCGGGCTCGGCCGGATCGAGTACCGCGGCACCGTCGTCTCGTTCACGCGCTTCCATCTCCTCGAGATCGCGCTGGCCGATCCGTGGATCGAGTTCACCGAGGACGGCACCTACCTCACCGCCGAATCGTCGACCGGCGATCAGGTCGGGACCGACTCGATGAGCCGGATCACCGTCGCACGTCTCGATGCTGCCGCCGACGCGAGCCGCACCGAGTGGGACGGCGTTCCCGCCCGCTTCTCGGTGCCGCTGCAGCCGTCGGTGCTGCTGCCGTACTCCGGTGGGCAGGCCGCACCCGTGACCTTCCGCTACTGAGGGCCGTCGTGCCCGTCCCCGAGTTCGTCGCCGCGCTGCGCGCTCACGTCGGTACCGCCCCCTTGTGGTTGTCCGGCGTGAGCGCCGTCGTGCGCGACGACCACGGCCGGCTCCTGCTGACCCGTCGCGCCGACAACGGTCGCTGGGCGATCGTGTCGGGCATCCTCGAGCCCGGTGAGGAACCTGCGGTCGCGGCGGTCCGCGAGGTCGCGGAGGAGACCGGGGTGGTCGCCGACGTCGTGCGCCTGACGAGTGTGGACGTGACCGCGCCGATCACCTACCCGAACGGCGACGTCGCGCAGTACCTGGACGTGTGCTTCCTGCTGCGCGCGACCGGCGGCTCGGCGCGCGTGGCCGACGACGAGAACCTCGAGGTCGCGTGGTTCGCGCCCGACGCGCTGCCCGCCGATCTGACGGACACCTCGGCGCTGCGCATCGACAAGGCGCTGCGCGACGTGCCCGAGGCGTGGTTCCGCCGCCCCTGAAACGCCCCGGAAACGCCTGCGCTCGTGCGTGTTTCCGGTAGCGGGTGCTACCGAAAACGCGCACGAGCGCGGGGGTTACGCGGGCAGTCGGGTCAGAAGTCCCAGTCCTCGTCCTCGGTGACGACCGCCTTGCCGATGACGTACGAGCTGCCGGAGCCCGAGAAGAAGTCGTGGTTCTCGTCGGCGTTCGGGGACAGTGCCGACAGGATCGCCGGGTTGACGTCCGTCTCGTCCTTCGGGAACAGCGCCTCGTAACCCAGGTTCATCAACGCCTTGTTGGCGTTGTACCGCAGGAACTTCTTGACGTCCTCGGTCAGGCCCGCCTCGTCGTACAGGTCTGCGGTGTACTGGGTTTCGTTGTCGTACAGCTCGAACAGCAGCTCGAAGACCCAGTCCTTGAGGTCGTCGCGCTCGGCCTGGGTGATCTGCTCGAGGCCCTTCTGGTACTTGTAGCCGATGTAGTAGCCGTGCACCGCCTCGTCGCGGATGATCAGGCGGATCATGTCGGCGGTGTTGGTGAGCTTGGCGCGCGACGACCAGTACATCGGCAGGTAGAAGCCCGAGTAGAACAGGAACGACTCGAGCAGCGTGGAGGCCGCCTTGCGCTTGAGCGGGCTGTCACCCTGGTAGTAGTCGAGGACGATCTGCGCCTTGCGCTGCAGGTTCTCGTTCTCCTCCGACCAGCGGAACGCATCGTCGATCTCGCGGGTCGAGCACAGCGTGGAGAAGATGTTCGAGTACGACTTCGCGTGCACGGACTCCATGAACGCGATGTTGGTGAGCACCGCCTCCTCGTGCGGGGTGACCGCATCCGGGATCAGCGACACCGCACCGACCGTGCCCTGGATGGTGTCGAGCAGCGTCAGACCCGTGAACACGCGCATCGTGAGCTGCTGCTCGTACGCGGTGAGCGTGCCCCAGGACGGGATGTCGTTGGACACCGGGACCTTCTCCGGCAGCCAGAAGTTGCCGGTGAGGCGATCCCAGACCTCGGAGTCCTTCTCGTCGGGGACGCGGTTCCAGTTGATCGCGGACACGCGGTCGATCAGTTTCACGTGGGCGCCGTCGGCCGGCGAGTGTGCGCGGGGTGCGGAAGTGGTCATCGGTCTTTCCCTACTGGATGTCGAAGAGTGTCGGCAGATTTCGTCAGAGCATGCAGGAGACGCAGTTCTCCACCTCGGTGCCCTCGAGCGCCATCTGCCGCAGACGGATGTAGTAGAGCGTCTTGATTCCCTTGCGCCACGCGTAGATCTGTGCCTTGTTCACGTCGCGGGTGGTGACGGTGTCCTTGAAGAACAGCGTCAGCGACAGGCCCTGATCGACGTGCTGCGTCGCCGCGGCGTAGGTGTCGATGATCTTCTCGTATCCGATCTCGTACGCGTCCTGGAAGTACTCCAGGTTGTCGTTCGTCAGGTAGGGCGCCGGGTAGTAGACGCGACCGATCTTGCCTTCCTTGCGGATCTCGATCTTCGACGCCACCGGGTGGATGGAGCTGGTGGAGTTGTTGATGTAGGAGATCGACCCGGTCGGCGGCACGGCCTGCAGGTTCTGGTTGTAGATGCCGTGCTTCTGCACCGACGCCTTCAACTCGCGCCAGTCGTCCTGCGTGGGGATGTCGATGTTCGAATCGGCGAAGAGCTGACGCACCTTCTCGGTCGCCGGCTCCCACACCTGGTCGGTGTACTTGTCGAAGAACTCGCCCGAGGCGTACTTCGACTCCGGGAATCCCGCGAAGTACGTACCGCGTTCGATCGCGAGCTTGTTCGACGCGCGCAACGCGTGGAACAGCACCGTGTAGAAGTAGATGTTCGTGAAGTCGACGCCCTCCTCGGATCCGTAGAAGATCCGCTCCCGCGCCAGGTAGCCGTGGAGGTTCATCTGGCCCAGGCCGATGGCGTGTCCCTCGTCGTTCGCCTTCTTGATCGAGGGAACGGAGTCGATGGACGTCTGGTCGGCGACCGCGGTCAACGCGCGGATCGCGACCTCGATGCTCTGCGCGAAGTCCGGCGAGTCCATCGTCTTCGCGATGTTCAGCGACCCGAGGTTGCACGAGATGTCCTTGCCCACATGGCTGTAGGACAGATCGTCGTTGTACGTCGACGGGGTCGAGACCTGCAGGATCTCCGAGCACAGGTTCGAGTGGGTGACCTTGCCGGCGATCGGGTTCGCGCGGTTCACGGTGTCCTCGAACATGATGTACGGGTAGCCGGACTCGAACTGCAGCTCGGCGACCGTCTGGAAGAACTCGCGCGCCTTGATCTTCGACTTGCGGATGCGCTTGTCGTCGACCATCTCGTAGTACTTCTCGCTGACGTCGATGTCCGCGAACGGCTTTCCGTAGACGCGCTCGACGTCGTACGGCGAGAACAGGTACATGTCCTCGTTCCGCTTCGCGAGCTCGAACGTGATGTCCGGGATCACGACGCCCAGCGACAACGTCTTGATGCGGATCTTCTCGTCGGCGTTCTCACGCTTGGTGTCGAGGAACCGGTAGATGTCCGGGTGGTGCGCGTGCAGGTAGACGGCACCGGCACCCTGACGGGCACCGAGCTGGTTGGCGTACGAGAAGGAGTCCTCGAGCAGCTTCATGATCGGGATGACACCCGACGACTGGTTCTCGATCTTCTTGATCGGGGCGCCGTGCTCACGAATGTTGCTGAGCAGCAACGCGACACCGCCGCCGCGCTTGGACAGCTGCAGGGCGGAGTTGATCGCGCGGCCGATCGACTCCATGTTGTCCTCGATGCGCAGCAGGAAGCACGAGACCGGCTCGCCGCGCTGCTTCTTGCCGGAGTTGAGGAACGTGGGGGTCGCCGGCTGGAAGCGGCCGGAGATGATCTCGTCGACCAGGTGCGTCGCGAGGATCTCGTCACCGTCGGCGAGGGTCAGCGCGACCATGCACACACGGTCCTCGAAGCGTTCGAGGTACCGCTTGCCGTCGAACGTCTTGAGCGTGTACGACGTGTAGTACTTGAACGCACCCAGGAACGTCGGGAACCGGAACTTCTTCGAATACGCGTGCTGGAACAGCTTCTTCACGAACGGGCGCGAGTACTTCCCGAGAACCTCGGGCTCGTAGTAGTTCTCCTCGACGAGGTAGTCGAGCTTCTCGTCGAGGTCGTGGAAGAACACGGTGTTCTGGTTGACGTGCTGCAGGAAGTACTGCCGGGCCGCGGCCACGTCCTTGTCGAACTGGATCTCGCCGTTGGGACCGTAGAGATTCAGCATCGCGTTGAGCGCGTGGTAGTCGAGGCCTTCGAGCGAAGCGTCCGACTTGGCGCTCGTCGCGGTCGGCGCGGGATCGGTGATGGTCACGGTGTTTGCTCCCACTGTGAGTATCGGGTAACGGCGAGTTACGTCTGCGGCCGCGCACCCGGCTTGCCGGTTCGCGGTCGTTCGAGGCGTGGAGACCACGCGGGGCGGCTAGGCGGTCTGCAGTGACCGATCCCAGAACTGCGCGAGTCCCGCCCGGACGCGTTCGACGTCCTCGGCGGTTCCCATCAGTTCGAATCGATAGAGGTACGGAACCTTGCACTTTCGCGAAACGATATCGCCTGCAAAGCAATACGACTCGCCGAAGTTGGTGTTTCCCGCGGCGATGACGCCCCGGATCAGTGCGCGGTTGTGTTCGTTGTTGAGGAATCGGATGACCTGTTTGGGAACGAAGCTCGTGTCCCGTCCGGTCACGGTGGTGCCGCCCCCGTAGGTCGGCACGATCAGGACGTACGGCTCGTGCACCTCGAACGAGCCGTCACGGTCGTGCAGCGGGATCCGGTGCGCCGGCAACCCGAGCCGCTCGACGAATCGATGGGTGTTCTCCGACGCACTCGAGAAGTACACGAGGCGCGTTCCTGTGGGTGCTGAACTCATCGGTACTCACCATCTGCTCGCTCGCTCGGAAGGACCGGCCCCACACACCCGGTCCTTCACACACACAAGGGTTCACACACAAGGGGTTGTGCCGGTGCCGCCGGAGCGGCACCGGGAACATCAGGCCGCGACCGCGAGCTGCTTGATGCGATCGGGACGGAAACCCGACCAGTGGTCGTCACCGGCGACGACAACGGGCGCCTGGAGGTAACCCAGGGCCATCACGTAGTCACGAGCCTCCGGGTTCTCGGAGATGTCGACGACGTCGTACTCGATACCGGCCTTGTCGAGGGCACGGTAGGTGGCATTGCACTGGACGCAAGCAGGCTTGGTGTAGACGGTGATGTTCATAGGAGCCCCTTTTGTTCCAACGGGCCGAAACGGCCTGGCGACTGACTGCTGCGTGGTGCTCGAACGGCCGTCGAATCGAGTCGATCCTTCTTCCCCAGAGGGACCGGTGATGTTGTGGCCTTCCAGCGGTCTAGACACTACACCTTGTGGCAGACAGATTCACCAAACCCAGGATGTTGTGAACTACATTCTTGGTATTCCCAGGTCGCGCATGTCCGACCTGGGCGTTTTCCACCCCCTTTCGGCGTGTCGCGCGCCGTCCGTCGGGGTGTGCGTTCGACCACACCGCGAGGCGCGTCCGAGGACAGTGTGGCGCAGCCCACCGACACGTTCCGTGGGCGTCGCGCGAGGCGTTCTTCTAGGGCAGTGCCGGCAGCAGATCGTCGAGCCGCACGGGCAGTGCTCGCACCCTCGTCCCCGTCGCATGCCAGACCGCGTTGACCACCGCGGCGGCGCTGCCGACGATGCCGATCTCCCCCGTGCCGCGCGAGCCCATCGGGGTGGCGCGCCGATCGTCCTCGTCGAGCCATGCGGCATCGACGTCGCCGATGTCGGCGTGGGTCGGAATCAGGTATTCGGCGAGATCGTGGTTGACGATGTGGCCCAGCCGGGCGTCGCGGTGGCTCTCCTCGAACAGCGCCATCGAGATCCCGAAGCTCATGCCGCCGATGAACTGCGAGCGGGCGGTGCGCGGATTGACCACCCGCCCCACCGAGAACATCCCGAACATCCGGGGGACCCGGATCTCGCCGGTGTCCACGTCGACCCGCACCTCCGCGAAGTGCGCGCCGTACGAGTGGATGCTGTAGTGCTCGAGTTCCGGAGCCTTGCCCGCGGTCGCACTCGCCTCGGCGCCCGGCTCGGGGTCGCCGCCGAACCGCTTGTGGAACTCGTCCGCCGCCGCGACGATCGCGCTCCCCCACGACGACGTGCCGGACGACCCGCCCGCGACCGTCGCGTTCGGCAGTGCGGTGTCGCCGATCTCGACGTCCACGTCCTCGGGACGGCAGCCGAGCGCATCGGCGGCGACGAGGGTCAGTGCCGTCCAGGCGCCGGTCCCGATGTCGGCGGCGCCGGTGCGCACCGAGTACCGGCCCGCACCGAGGTATCGGACGGTGACCTCCGAACCCGGGGCGACCATGTGCGGGTAGGTCGCGGAGGCGACCCCGGTTCCGACCAGCCAGCGACCGTCGCGCCGGATCCCGGGTTCGCGATCGTCGGGGTTCCACCCGAACCGGCGGGCGCCTTCGCGCAGGCACTCGACCAGACGTCGCGACGACCACGGCTTCCCGGACTCGGGATCGATTTCGGGTTCGTTGCGGATGCGCAACTCGATCGGGTCCACGCCGCAGCGGTGTGCGAGTTCGTCGAGCGCGACCTCGAGCGCGAACATTCCCGGCGCCTCCCCGGGGGCGCGCATCCAGAACGGTGCCGGTACGTCGAGGGGGACGGCGCGGTGGGTGGTGCGCAGGTTGCCGGTGGCGTACATGGTGCGGGCGGGAACCGCGGCCTGCTCGACGAATTCGTCGACGTGGGAGGACTGCACGACGCTGTCGTGAGAGACCGCGACCAAGCGGCCGTCGTGCTCGGCGCCCAGGCGCACCCGCGATACGGTCGGAGCGCGGTAGCCGACGTAGCCGAACATGTCGCGGCGCGGCACCGCGAACTTCACGGCGCGGCCGGGCAGTTTCCGCGCGGCCATCGCGGTGAGCACGTCGTGGGCGTGCGGGCCGCCCTTCGACCCGAATCCGCCGCCGACGTAGGGCGCGACCACCCGGATCCGCTCCTGCTCGATGCCCAGTGCGGACGCGAGCGCCGCGGCGACTCCGTGCGGGTGCTGGGTCGAGTCGTAGACGGTGAGCCGGTCGTCGGCCCACACCGCGACCGCGGTGTGCGGCTCGAGCGGATTGTTGTGTTCCTCGGGGGTGGAATAGGTTTCGTCGACGACCACGTCCGCATGGGCGAGGGCGTTGTCGACGTCGCCGCGCGCGGTGTCCGGCGGGAATCCGCCGTTGACCTTCTCCGGCGTGTAGCGGTCGGGGTGGTCCGCCCGGAACACGACGTCGTGGGGCTGTTCGTCGTACTCGACGGCGATCAGGTCGCACGCCTCCTGTGCGACCTCGGGTGTCTCGGCGACGACGGCGGCGACGATCTGCCCGCGGAACGCGACCTCGAAGCTCTGCAGCACGCGGTGCTCGCCGCGGGCAGGTTCTACGAGCCGGGGTGCGTTCTGCGGGGTGAGCACGGTGAGGACCCCGGGTACGGCCAGCGCGGCGTCGGTGTCGATGGCCCGGATCGTCCCGCGGGCGACCGCCGCGGTCAGCGGAACCAGGTAGGCCGGATGATCGACGGGATGTTCGTATGCGTACGGCGCTGTGCCCGCGACCTTCTGCGGGCCGTCGACGCGCGGCGTCGAGGTTCCGATCGCCGTGTGCGATGCGGTCACGATCGTTCCTCCCGGGTCGCTCGTGCAGTGAGGTCGCGCAGCACCGCCACGGTGGTGCGGCGCAGCAGCGGCACCTTGAAGGCGTTGCCGTCGAGGGGCCGGGCGTCGGCGAGTTCGGCGTCGGCGGCCGCGGCGAACGTCGTGTCCTCGGGTGCGTGGCCGAGCACGACCTCCTCGGCGCGGTGGGCGCGCCACGGCCGGGTTGCGACGCCGCCGTAGGCGAGACGGCAGCCGGTGACGGTGCCGGCCGAGACGGTGAGGTCCGCGGCGACGGACACCAGCGCGAACGCGTACGACGCCCGGTCGCGCACCTTCCGGTAGCAGGCGACCGCGTTCTGCGGCGGGGGAAGCTCCACCGCGACGACGAGATCGTCGTGGTCGAGAACGGTGTCGCTCTGCGGGTCGTCACCGGGCAGCCGGTAGAACTCCTCGAGCGGGATGTGCCGCTCCCCTGTCGTGCCCAGCACCACGACGACCGCGTCGAGCGCGACCATCGCCACGGCCATGTCGGACGGGTGGGTCGCCACGCACCGGTCGGAGCCGCCGAGGACCGCGTGCTGGCGGTTGAATACGCCGAGGGCCGCGCAGCCGCTGCCGGGGTCTCGTTTGTTGCACGGGGTGGTCGGGTCCCGGAAGTACACGCAGCGGGTGCGCTGGAGCAGATTGCCGCCGACGGTGGCGGCGTTGCGGATCTGCGCGGAGGCACCGGAGAGAAGGGCCTGCGACAGTCCGGGATAGAGGTCGCGGAGGGTGGGATGCACCGCGAGGTCGGTGTTGGAGACGGTCGCGCCGATCCGCACTCCCCCGTCGGCGGTCGGTTCGATCCCGTCGAGCGGCAGGCGGGAGATGTCGACGAGCAGATCGGGGGCGGTGACGCCGAGTTTGAGGTGGTCGACGAGGTTCGTCCCGCCGGCGAGGTACGCGCCGCCGGGCGCGGAGTGCATGGCGGCGACCGCTGCCTCGGGATTCTCCGGCCGGAGGTACTGCAGTGGTCTCACGGCCTGGCCTCCCGGTTCGCGGCGACGCTGCGCACCGCGGCGACGATGTTGGGATAGGCGGCGCAGCGGCACAGGTTGCCGCTCAGCCGCTCCCGGATCTCGGCGTCGTCGAGCTCGGGTGAACCGCCCGGAGAGGTGACGGCACTGGGGTCGCCGCGGTCGAACTCGGCGAGCATGCCTGTCGCCGAACAGATCTGGCCGGGGGTGCAGTAGCCGCACTGGAACGCGTCGTGGTCGACGAACGCGTCGTGCAGCGGATGTCTCGGCCGTTCGGCGAGTCCGGCGGCGGTGACGATGTCGGCGCCGTCGTGCGAGACGGCGAGGGCCAGGCAGGTCACGACGCGGCGGGAGTCGAGCAGGACCGTGCACGAACCGCACTGGCCGTGATCGCAGCCCTTCTTCGGGGACATGCAGCCGATGCGGTCGCGCAGGGCGTCGAGCAGGGTGGTGCGCACGTCCACGACGATGCGCCGTTCGTGTCCGTCGACGCGCAGGGTGACGGTGTGCCAGTGGTCGCCGGTCTCCGGGTGGTCCGCGCCGTTCGACATGTTCCCTCCGATCCGTGTGTCTTCGGATGGAGTTCCCCCGATTCGGGGCCGGAAACCCGGCTCGGCGCGGTACCGGACGACGCAGGCCCCCGACATCGCGGATGCGATGCGGGGGCCTGTGAAGTGCGACGGAGATGTCAGGCGTCGACGAGGGCCTTCTCGGCGGCGAGAAGGTTGACGAGAACCTCGGTGAGCTGGCCGGCGGTCTCGGCGTGCTCCTTCGGGTGCGCCTCACCGAACTTGCCGATGGTGCCGCCGACGGACAGCGAGCCGCCCTCGACGACCTTGCCGCCGGCGATGCCGACGGACTTGACGGTGTCCTCGAGCGCCCACTTGGCGGCGTTGCTGCTCGGGGAGGCGCTCACGACCGCGACGGGCTTGCCGGCGATGGCGCCGGAGCCGTAGGGGCGCGACAGCCAGTCGATGGCGTTCTTCAGCACGGCCGGGATGGTGCCGTTGTATTCGGGGGTGAACAGCACGACGGCGTCGGCGGCGGCACCGGCTTCACGCAGCGCGACCGCCGCGGCCGGGGCGTTCTCGCCGTCGATGTCCTCGTTGTAGAAGGGAACGTCGGCCAGGCCTTCGTAGATGACGACCTCGGCGCCCTCGGGTGCGAGTTCGGCGGCGGCCTCGGCGAGCTTACGGTTGACGGAGGCGGAGCGGAGGCTGCCGACGAGAGCGAGAATGCGCGTCTGGGACATGGGTCATCCTTCGTTTTGATCCAGGGGTGGGCCGGTTACCCACGACAAGCATAAACGGACCGCGGTCCACTTTCATTCCCGGGGCGGCTATTGTGATGACGTGAACACCATCCCCCTGCCCCGGGCGGACGACGAGCACACCGCCGAGCGATGCGATGCCGCCCGCAACCGGCGCCTCCTCCTCGACGCCGCGACCCTCCTGGTGAGCGAACGCGGTGTCGATGCCGTGACGATGGAAGCCGTCGCGGCCCGGGCCGGGGTCGGCAAGGGCACCGTGTTCCGCCGTTTCGGATCGCGCGGCGGCCTGATGCAGGCGCTGCTCGACCACACCGAACGCGAATTCCAGGAAGCGTTCATGACCGGTCCCCCGCCGCTGGGCCCCGGCGCCGATCCCGTCGACCGGCTGATCGCGTTCGGCCGGGCCCGGATCGCCCTCGTCGAGGTGCAGGGCGAGTTGCTGCGCGCGGCGGAGGCGTCCAGTTCCAATCGGTTCGACGCACCCGCCCGGGCGGTCACCCGCACCCACATCGAGACGCTGCTGCGGGCCGCGGACGTCGGCGGCGACGTGCCTCTGCTGGCGCACTCCCTGTGCGCTTCCCTCGAGGCGACCCTCGTGCTGCACCAGTGGCGCAACCTCGGCTACAGCCTCGACCGGCTCTCCGACAACTGGTCCGATCTGGTGCGCCGCGTCGCAGCCTCCCCCGATTCGGACGATCCGGACCGTACTGTGACGGCATGAGCCGCACCTTCGGAGTTCTTGCCGCACTTGCTCTCACCGTCGTCGCGACCGCCTGCAGCAGCGACGAGGGCGCCGACGCCACATCGTCCGCAACGGACCCCGCCGCCCTGATCGGCCGCACGTTCGTCTCCACCGAAGTCACCGGCACCCCGATCCCGGGCGAGGGTCCGCTCGTCGTCGAATTCCCGGAGCCGGGCCGGATCGCGGCCACCGCCGGATGCAACCGTGCGGTCGGCGAGGTCGATCTCGCGGACGGGGTGCTGCGCACCGATCGGCTGGCGAGCACGATGATGGCCTGCCCGCCCCCGAAGGACGGCGCCGACGCGTGGCTGACCGGACTGTTCGACGCCGATCCACAGTGGTCCGTCGACGGCGACGTGCTCACCCTCACCGGCGACGCGGTGACCGTCTCGCTCACCGACAAGAAGGTCGTCGATCCGGACCGGCCGCTGACCGGCACCGAATGGGTCGCCACCACGATGTACACCCCGGACGCGACCGTCACGTCGGTGGCGCTCGAGCGGTCCGCGCCCAGCCTGCTCGTCGACGAGGACGGGTCGGTCAGCGGCAGCACCGGATGCAATCAGTTCACCGGCACCGCGCAGATCGGCGACGGCACCCTGACGTTCGGGCCGCTCGCCACGACCCGCATGGCGTGCCCGGACCCCGAGGTGGCCGCCGTCGAGAACCACGTGCTGGCGGTGCTGGCCGGCGAGACCGTCTACGAGATCGACGCCGCCACGATGCGGATCACCGCCCCCAACGGCGTGGACGGGCTCGGCTTCACCGCCCGGTAGCGGCTCAGTACAGGTCGGCCAGCCAGGTCGCGAGAATCCGGGCGCTCTCGTCGACCTGCGCCGGCCAGTCCAGCGCGGACTCGTCGGCGTGATCGCTGACGTGCTTCACGAGCCGGCACCGCGCGCCCATGCGGGCGGCAGCGAACGCGATCGCGAACCCCTCCATGTCGACGAGATCGGCGCGGGTCGCGAGCGCGTCGCGCACCTCGGCGTCGGAGACGAACGCGTCCCCGGTGGCCAGCACCGTGCCGTCGCCGTCGGGCAGCTCGAGCACGTCCTGCACGGGATGTCCGAGGCTGCGCAGGATCTCGCTGCTGATGTCGTGGTTGATCACCGTCGACGGCACGTACAGGCCGCCGTGGTGCGAATGCAGCGCACCGGCGGTTCCGATGTTGACGACCAGCGGCCGCGCGTCCCGCGGATACGCGGCCAGCGCCTCGGTCACCGCGACCGCCGCCGCGACCTTCCCGATGTCCGTGATCACGGTCTCGAAGCGCTTCGGCACATGGGCGGCCTCGCTCTTGGTGGCGGCGACGACAAGAATCCCGTTCACGTGCGTTCTCCGATGTCGAGGGTCGCGAGCGCCGCCCGGTGCAGCGCTCGCCCGTATCCGGAACCGTATCCTGCGGCGTGCACCGCCAGCGGATGCAGCTGGTGCAGCGGCACCCGCTCGCGCCACCCGGGTCGCAGCGGATGCGCGGAGTCGTAACCGGCGAGCACGTCGTCCAGGTACGGGCAGCCGAACAGCGCGAGCATCGCGAGATCGGTTTCGCGGTGCCCGCCGTGTGCCGCGGGATCGATGACCACCACCCCGTCGGGCGACCACAGCACGTTGCCGTTCCACAGGTCGCCGTGCAGCCGGGCGGGCGGTGCGTCGTCGTCTAAGGCCCCGGACGCGACGAGCGCGCACGCCCGCTCGATGTCGGGCAGCTGCCGCGCGGTCACGTGACCGGCCTCGACCGCGATCCCGACGAAGGGCAGGACGCGTTCCATCGCGTAGAACTCTCCCCAGCTCGCGTGCACCGTGCTGCTCATCGGTCGACGGCCGATGAAGATCTGGCCGTCGAATCCGTCCGGCGCGCAACCGAACCCGTCGGCTCCGGCATCGTGCGCGATCGCCAGGCGTGCCCCGAACTCCCGGGCCGCCGCCGCATCCGGCGCGGTCTCGGTGATCCGCTCGAGTTCGATGGACCGGGCGTCGACGCGGTGCACCCGCGGCACCCGCAGCCCGGCCCGCGCGAGCCATTCCAGACCGGCCGCCTCGGCGCGGTAGAAGTCCGGGTGCGCACCCGGATCGTGTTTGCGAAAGACACGGTCGCTGTTCACCGCACCGAGTCTGCCCGGTGTGCCGGACATAGGCGCGCGGCGCCGCAACGACACCGCTAGGGTTTTGCGAATGACGACCCTTCGCGCCCAGATCATCGAAGAACTCGGCGTCAAGCCGACGATCGACCCGCAGGCCGAGATCCGGCTGCGGGTGGACTTCCTCAAGGACTACCTGCGCAGCACGTTCGCCAAAGGATTCGTCCTCGGCATCAGCGGTGGCCAGGACAGCACGCTGGCCGGCCGGCTGACGCAGCTCGCCGTCGAGGAACTGCGCGCCGAACACTACGACGTCGAGTTCGTCGCCGTTCGCCTGCCCTACGGTGAGCAGGCCGACGAACACGACGCGCAGATCGCGCTCGACTTCATCCGGCCGGACCGGTCGCTGCGGGTCAACGTCAAGCCCGGGGCCGACGCGAGCGCCGCCGAAGCCGGCGAGGCGATGGCGGAGATCTTCGGTGAGGGGATCCGGCTGCGCGACTTCGTGCGCGGCAACATCAAGGCCCGCGAGCGGATGATGCTGCAGTACGCGATCGCCGGGGAACTCGGCTATCTCGTCGTCGGCACCGACCACGCCGCGGAGGCCGTCACCGGCTTCTTCACCAAGTTCGGCGACGGCGGTGTCGATCTCACGCCGTTGACGGGCCTGACCAAGCGTCAGGGCGCGGAACTCCTGCGTGAACTCGGCGCGCCGGAAAGCACGTGGAAGAAGGTTCCCACCGCCGACCTCGAGGACGACCGTCCGGCACTGCCGGACGAGGTGGCGCTCGGCATGACCTACAACGAGATCGACGACTACCTCGAGGGCAAGCCCGTCACCGACGAACTGGCCGCCAAGGTCGAGGAGGTCTTCCTCAAGACCCGGCACAAGCGCACCGTCCCGGTCACGCCGTACGACACCTGGTGGCGCTGACGGGTCCCGCACCCGCCCGACGGGAGGGAACGATGGCGACGGTACTGGTGGCCGGTGGCACCGGCGAGGCCGGCGCGGCGGTGGTGGCGGAACTGCTCGGCCGCGGCCACGACGTGCGGGTGCTCAGCCGGCGCGGCGGCAGCCCGATCGCGGGTGCGCAACCGGCCCCTGCCGACCTGATCTCCGGGTCGGGGCTGGCCGAGGCGCTCACCGGCGTCGACGTCGTGGTCGACACCACCGACGGCAAATCGCGGCGGGCGCGGCCCGTGCTGACGACCGGCGCGGCGAATCTGCTCGCCGCGGCCGGCGCCGCGCACGTGACGCGAATGGTGTTGCTGTCGATCGTGAACGTCGATCGCGGTCCGCTGGCCTACTACCGGGCCAAGAGCGAGCAGGAACGGCGCTACCGGGACTCCGGCCTCGACACCCGGATCGTGCGGGCCACGCAGTTCCACAGCTTCGTGCCGATGCTGTGCGGCCCGGCCGCGCGGGTCGGGCTGCTACCCGCGTTCACCGACACCGCGTTCCAGCCCATCGACGTCCGGGACGTCGCCCGCGCGCTCGCCGACGCCGCGGACGCTCCGCCGGACGAACCCGGCCGGGCGGGCGTCCCGCAGATCGTGGGAGGTCCGGAGATCCTGCCGATGCACGACCTCGTGCGGGAGTGGAAGCGCGCGGCCGGCGTCCGCGGGGTGGTGGCACCGATCCGGCTGCCCGGTGGTCTCGGACGCTTCTGGCGTGCCGGGGAGAACCTCGTCCCCGACCACCGGGACGGCACGATCACCTTCACGCAGTGGCTCGCGGAGCGGACCGCCGGCTGACCGGGTGGGTTATCCCCCGGCGAACGGGGGCAGCACGTCGACGCGCTCCCCGGTGGGGCGGGCGAGGTCGCGGGTGAGCTCGGCGTCCGGACCCGATCCGACGAGGAATGCGGCCACCTTCAGGACCCGTTCCATGTCCGGGCCGTGCCGCTCGATCAACGCCGCCTTCAACGCACCCAGATCCGCCGGCGACGCCAGCTCGACGGTTTCCTTCTCCCGGCCCGCCGCGTCGACGGCCGCCGCGAAGTACCGCACCTCGATGCCGGTCACCTGATCACCCACCGATAGCTCCCATACTGCGTTGCGGCGGGGCGAAGTCCGCCGCGTCGATGCCGTGCCCGGCCCACTTGTTCCACATCGCGCCGCGCCACACCGCGGCAAGCTCCTCGTCGCTCGCACCCCCGCGCAACGCCGCCCGCAGATCGGTTTCGGTGTCGCTGAACAGGCAGGACCGCACCGTGCCCTCGGACGTGAGGCGGGTGCGGTCGCAGTCCGAGCAGAACGACCGGGTGACCGACGCGATGATCCCGACCGTGGCGGGACCGCCGTTCACCAGCCACCGTTCCGCCGGAGCGGACGGATCCTCCCGGCCGGTCTCGGTGAGCTCGAACCGTTCCCCGAGGACGTCGAGCAGCCGCTGCGCGGTGACCATGTTCTCCCGCGCCCACGCGTGGTCGGCGTCGAGCGGCATCTCCTCGATGAACCGCAGTTCGACCTGCTCGTCGAGGCACCACTGCAGCAGGTCGGCGGCGCCGGCGAGCGTGTCGGGCATGAGCACCGCGTTGATCTTCACCCGCGTGAATCCGGCGCTGTTGGCGGCGCGGATGCCGGCGAGCACCGAATCGAGGCGGTCGCGGCGGGTCAGCCGCGCGAAGTGGTCGCGGTCGACGGTGTCGAGGGAGATGTTCACGCGGGTCAGACCGGCCGCCGCCAGCCCCGCCGCGCGATGCGCGAGCCCGACCGCGTTCGTGGTCACGGCCAGCGGAGTGCCCGGCGCGACCTCGGCGCATCCGGCGATGATCTCCTCGAGGTCGCGGCGCATGAGCGGTTCGCCGCCGGTGAAGCGGACCTCCTCGATGCCGAGCAGGTGGACCCCGATCCCGACGAGCCGGACGATCTCCGCCGCGGTGAGCAGGTTCTCGCGCGGAATCGCGGGCAACCCCTCCTCCGGCATGCAGTACGTGCAGCGCAGGGAGCACTTCTCCGTGATCGACACGCGCAGGTCGCGGGCCACGCGACCGAAGCGGTCCACCAGTTCCGGTGTGTCGGGACGATCGGACACGTCGTCCGTGGCGACTCGCACGGACGGAATCCCCACATCGATCGTCGTCATCGGATCACCGCCGTCATGACGCCAGTATGCCGCTCCCGTCCGATTCGCGGCGGAAGACACCTCCCCCGGCCGGTCGCCGGAGGCTGTCCGGGGTCCCCGCCTGCGCGTCGCACGGCCTACCGCAACGGTCTCCGCGCGCGGTGTGCCTAGGATTGCGGGCATGACAGGCGGCAGGCGGTCCGTGGAGGAACACGTGGAGCACGTCGCGGCGCTCTTGGCGCCGCTGCGAACGAGGCCGACGGTGAAGGTGCCGCTCGCCCGGGCCCTGAACCGGGTGCTGGCCGAACCGATCCTCGCACCCATCGATCTGCCCGCCTTCCGCAACTCCCAGATGGACGGCTACGCCGTCGACGCCGCCGCGGTCGCGACCGTGCCGGTGACGCTGCCGGTGCGCGGAGTGCTCGCCGCCGGTGCCGGGATGTCCGTCCACGAGGCGGGCACCGCGCGGAAGATCATGACCGGCGCTCCGATCCCCGAGGGCGCGGACGCCGTCGTCCCCGTCGAGGACACCACCGACAACAGCTCCACCGACGGGCAACCGGCCACCGTCACCGTGCACCGGTCCGTCACGGCCGGCACCTATGTGCGCGAACGCGGCAGCGACATCGCCGCCGGCGCCGAACTGCTCCCGGCCGGACAGGTCCTCGCGCCCCGGCACATCGCCGCGCTCGCCGCGGTCGGCATGACCGAGGTTCCGGTGCGCGCCCTGCCGCGGGTCGCCGTGATCTCCACCGGCAGCGAACTCGTCTTCGGCGGCACCGATCTCGGTCCGGGCAAGATCTTCAACTCCAACGGGCCGGCGCTCGCGGCCAGCGCGCTCGCCAACGGAGCCGAGGTCGTGTCCGTCGACCACAGCGACGACGACGCCGAGGAATTCGCCCTGAAGCTCACGCACGCCGCGGACGTCGCCGAAGTCGTGATCACCTCCGGTGGCGTCTCCAAGGGCGACTTCGAGGTCGTCAAGGACGTGCTCGGTCCCCGCGGCGGCGAGTTCGTGTCGGTGGCGATGCAGCCCGGCGGTCCGCAGGGCACCGCGGTCGTCGACGGGATTCCGGTTCTGGCGTTCCCCGGCAATCCGGTCAGCGCGCTGATCTCGTTCGAGGTGTTCACCCGGCCGCTGCTGCGCGCCGCCGCGGGACTGCCCGCGATCGAGCCGCTGACGCTGCCGCTCACCGCCGATCTGACCTCGGTGGCCGGTAAGCGCCAGTTCTTCCGGGCCCGCCGCGACGGTGACGGCGTGACCGTCGTGTCCGGACCCGGATCACACCTCATCGCCGGAATGTCGGGCGCCGACGCGCTGCTCGACGTCGCCGCCGACACCACCTCCCTCCGCGCCGGGGATCTCGTGAAAGTACTTCCGCTGTGAGCGATCTGAGTCATCTCGACGACCAGGGCCGGGCCCGCATGGTCGACGTCTCCGCCAAGGCCGACACCACCCGGGTCGCGGTCGCCGCCGGTGAGCTGGTCACCACCCCCGAGGTGGTGGCGCTGGTACGGGCCGACGACATGCCCAAGGCCGACGTCCTCGCGACCGCGCGCATCGCGGGAATCGCTGCCGCCAAACGCACCTGGGAACTCATCCCGCTGTGCCACCAACTGGCGTTGTCGTCGGTGAAGGTGTCGTTCGGATTCACCGACACGTCGATCACCGTGGAGGCGACCGCGAAGACGAAGGGGCCCACCGGCGTCGAGATGGAAGCGCTGACCGCGGTCGCGGTCGCGGGACTGACCCTGCACGACATGGTCAAGGCCGTCGACCCCGCGGCCGTGATGAACGGGGTGCGGCTGATCTCGAAGGAGGGCGGCAAGCGCGGACACTGGACCCGCGACGAGTCACCCGCTGCGGATTCTGCAGTACCACAGGAACGTTCGGCGGTGGTGCTGGTGTCGTCGACCGGGGTCGCGGCCGGCACCCGCGAGGACACCACCGGACCGGTCATCGTCCGGTGGCTGAGCGAGCGCGGATTCGCGGTGCGCGGACCCCTCGTGTACCCGGACGCGCGGATCGCCGAGGGACTGGCCGACGCGCTCACCGGTGCGCCCGCCCTGGTGCTGACCACCGGCGGCACCGGCGCGTCCCCGACCGATGCGACCCCGGAAGCGACACTGGCCGTGCTCGATCGGGAACTGCCCGGCGTCGCCGACGCGATCCGTCGCCGCGGTCTCGACGTCACCCCGCACGCGGTGCTCTCGCGCGGGGTCGCCGGACTGGTCGGCCGTACCGTGGTGGTGAACATGCCCGGGTCGCCGGGCGGGGTCAAGGACGGACTGGCCGCGCTCGAACCGATCCTCGATCATCTTCTCGCGCAGGTTTCGGGAGGCGGAGCTCATGAGTGAACTGCTGGCACGGATTTCGTCGGAGCCGCTCGACCCGGCAGCGGTGGATGCCGCGGTCGCCGGACCCGAGCACGGCGCCGTCGTCGTGTTCACCGGCGTCGTCCGCAACCACGACGGCGGGCAGTCCGTGACCGCACTGGAGTACCAGGCGCACCCGGACGCGGAGACCTTCCTGCGCAACTGCTGCGAACAGGTGGCCGCCGAATCGGGTCTGCCGGTCGCCGCGGTGCACCGAGTGGGCCATCTCACCATCGGGGACCTCGCGCTCGTCGCGGCGGTCGCGGCCCCGCACCGCGCGGAAGCGTTCGCCACCTGCGCGGAACTGGTCGAACGCATCAAACGGGAAGTGCCGATCTGGAAGCGCCAGGCGTTCACCGACGGCGCGTCGGAGTGGGTCGGACTCTGAGACGCGTCCGGCGGCGTCCTGAACATGCGGTAGGCTGACCCGGTTCGAGTGTCACGACGACACTCACCGTCGTGGGATACCGGCGGCCCGGGATCGTGCCCGGCCCGCACGCAATGCAGCATCGGCCTTCCTCGCGGCGATCCACCGCACACCACCGGAACTTCCGGTCGCGTGCACACACGCCGCATCGAAAGGCAGCGCCGTACCTTGACCACATCCTTTTCCGATCTCGGTGTCCCGAGGACGCTCGTCGCGACCCTCGGCGACAACGGCATCACCGCGCCGTTCCCGATCCAGGTCGACACCCTCCCCGACACTCTGGCCGGACGCGACGTCCTCGGTCGCGGCCGCACCGGCAGCGGCAAGACCCTCGCGTTCTCGATTCCGCTGACCGCCCGCCTCGCCGGCGGTTCGTCGCGCGCGGCGGGACGGCCGCGCGGTCTCGTGCTGGCTCCGACCCGCGAACTGGCGACCCAGATCGCCGCGACGGTCGAACCGCTCGCCCACACCACGGGCCTGCGCGTCACCACCATTTTCGGTGGCGTGTCCCAGAACCGGCAGGTCGAGGCGCTGCGCCGCGGCGTCGACATCGTCATCGCGTGCCCGGGTCGCCTCGAGGACCTGATGCGTCAGGGCTTCGTCACGCTCGACGCAGTCGAGATCACCGTGCTCGACGAGGCCGATCACATGGCCGATCTCGGGTTCCTGCCCGGCGTCACCCGGATCCTCAACGCGACCCCGCAGAACGGTCAGCGGCTGCTGTTCTCCGCGACCCTGGACAACGGTGTCGACAAGCTCGTCAAGCGCTTCCTGCACGACCCGGTGATGCACTCGGTCGACGAGGCCCATTCGCCGGTCGCGGCGATGACCCACCACGTGTTCGACGTCGACAGCGTCGACTCGAAGAAGGCACTGGTGCGGACCCTCGCGTCGGGGACCGGACGCCGGATCCTGTTCATGCGCACCAAGCATCAGGCCCGCAAGCTGGCCCGTCAGCTCACCGAGTCGGGTATCCCGGCCGTGGATCTGCACGGCAACCTGTCGCAGAACGCCCGCGACCGGAACCTCGCGGCGTTCGCGTCGGGTGAGGCGCGGGTGCTGGTCGCGACCGACGTTGCGGCGCGCGGTGTGCACGTCGACGACGTCGAGCTGGTCGTGCACGTCGATCCGCCGGCCGAGCACAAGGCGTACCTGCACCGGTCCGGCCGCACGGCGCGCGCCGGCAGCACCGGTGACGTGGTGACGGTCGTACTTCCGGACCAGCGCAAGGACCTTCAGATCATCATGCGCAAGGCCGCGATCACGGTGTCGCCGATCCGCGTGACCGCGGACTCGGAGCACGTGCTGAAGCTCGTCGGCGAGGTCGCACCACATGTGCCGCCGGCCCCGAAGGCGGTTGCCGCCCCGTCGCGGCCGCAGCGCTCGGGCGGTCAGGGCCGTCGCGGAGGCGCCCGCCACGGCGAAGGTTCCCGTCAGGGTGGATCGCGTCAGGGTGGATCGCGTCAGGGTGGTACGCGTCAGGGCTCCGGCACGCGTCAGGGCACCGGCACGCGTCAGGGCGGATCCGGACAGAGCCGGTCCGGCCAGGCCGGTTCGGGTCAGGGCGCGGCCCGGCGTCGCGCGCAGCGTAATTCGGCTGCGCGGTAACCTTTTTCGCAGACCGGGTCAGCGTGGCGTGAACCGGTGGACGGCGTACATCGCGTCCGCCGACACCGGTTCCACCGGAACGCAACCCTCCAGCCGCTCGCACACCGAATCGGCGTCGAGGTCGGCGCCGATCACGACGAGTTCGGTGGTCGCGGGCGCCTCACCTTTCCGGGCCGGTTCGAACCGGATGTAGTCGCCGACGGTGTGCACCAGGTAGGCGCGGCTGCGCAGGCCCGCGGCCACGTGCACGTATCCCTTGATGCGGAACACCCCGGCCGGTTGCGCCTCGAGGAAATCCACGAACAGCCGCGGATGCAGCGGCTTCGCCGACGTGAACGTGACGGCGTCGTATCCGTCGTGCAGGTGCGTGTGTTCACCCTCGTGCTCGTCGTAGAGCAGGCTGTCGAGGGTGAGCTGCTCTCCCGGCTGCGGTTCCGGACGGTCCGGAATATCGAACAACAGGCCCGGATCCATCCGGGAATGCTCGGTGGAGACGACCGCCGCGCGCCGGTTCAGCGCGCACAGCCGCCCCAGCAGTTCGTCGTGCGCGTCCTCGTCGATGCGGTCGGTCTTGTTGAGCAGCAACAGATCTGCGAGTGCAACGTGCTGTTCCAGTTCGGGATGGCGGGCGCAGGCGTCGTCGAACTCGGCGGCATCGACGACCAGAACCAGTCCCCCGTACGTGATGTACTCGTTCGCCGAGCCGGTGACGAGCCGGATCATGTTGCGCGGCTCGGCCAGACCGCTCGCCTCGACGACGATGACGTCGAGATCCGAGGACCGGTGGGCGAGCTTGTCAAGCATCGCGTCCATGTCGCTGACGTCGACGGCGCAGCACAGGCAGCCGTTGCTGAGCGAGACCATCGAGTCGACCTGACCCGCGACCATCATCGAATCGATGTTGACGGAACCGAAGTCGTTGACGATCACGCCGATGCGCGCGCCCCGGGTATTGCGCAGCAGGTGGTTGAGCAGCGTCGTCTTCCCGGAGCCGAGGAAGCCCGCCACCACGATGACGGGAATCTTCTTGTTCGCCATGGATCGAGCGTAACGGCGCCGGGTCAGGCCTTTCGGACCACGCTCGACTTGAGCTGCATGGGTCCGAATCCGTCGACCTTGCAGTCGATGTCATGCCCGTCCACGCCGTTCACCAGGCGGATGTTGCGGACCTTGGTGCCCGCCTTGATCCCCGTGGCGCTGCCCTTGACCTTCAGGGTCTTGACCACCGTGACGGTGTCACCGTCGGCCAGCACGTTGCCCACCGCGTCCCGGATCACGCCGTCGGCGGTGTCCTCGGCCGACTCGGACGTACGCGCCCACTCGTGCGCGCACTCCGGGCACACGAGCAACGACCCCATCTCGTAGGTGTACTCGCACGAACATTCGGGGCACGGCGGCAGGGTCTCGTCCATCCGGACATCATACGGCGGTGCGTCCGTCCGGCTGCGAGGGCCGACCGGCGGACGCACCGCCCGTATCGTCAGGATCCGGCCCGGATCCACTCCTCCAGGTGCGGGGATTCGGTACCGATCGTGGTGCCGTCACCGTGCCCGGTGTGCACGACCGTCTCGGCAGGCAGCGCGAACAGTTTGTCGCGGATCGAGCCGATGATCGTCGGGAAGTCCGAGAACGACCGGCCCGTCGCACCGGGACCACCGGAGAACAGCGTGTCGCCGGTGAACAGCTCCCCCGCCTCCGGCAGATACAGGCAGGTCGAGCCGGGCGAATGTCCCGGCGTCGCGATCGCCTGGATCTCGGTGCCGGCGACCGCGATCCGCTGCCCGTCCTCGAGCGTGCCGTGCGCGACGCCCGGATGGGTCATCTCCCACAGCACGTCGTCGGCCGGGTTGAGCAGGATCGGCGCGTCGAGCCGCTCGGAGAGCTCCGGGGCGACGGTGATGTGGTCGTTGTGAGCGTGCGTGCACACGATCGCCACGACCTTCCGGCCCGCGACCGCGTCGACGATCGGCTGCGCGGTGTGCGCGGCGTCGATGACCACGACCTCGTCGTCGTTGCCGACGAGCCAGATGTTGTTGTCGACCTGCCACTCGCCACCGTCGAGCGCGAACGTGCCCGAGGTGACGACCCGGTCGACGCGGATCGGCGAGACGCTCACAGGACCACCACCGAACGCAGCACCTCACCGCGGTGCATGGTCTCGAACGCCTTCTCCACGTCGTCGATGCCGATGCGCTCGGTGACGAACTTCTCGAGCGGCAACCGGCCCTGCTGGTAGAGGTCGACGTAGGTCGGGAAGTCCCGCTCGGGCAGGCAGTCGCCGTACCACGAGGACTTGAGCGAGCCGCCGCGGGAGAAGAAGTCGATCAGCGGCATCTCGAGGGTCATGTCCGGGGTCGGGACGCCGACCAGCACGACGGTGCCGGCCAGGTCGCGGGCGTAGAACGCCTGCTTCCAGGTTTCCGGGCGGCCCACGGCGTCGATGACGACGTCCGCGCCGAAGCCGCCGGTCAGTTCCTGGATCGCCTCGACGGCATCGACCGAGGTGGAGTTGATCGTGTGGGTGGCGCCGAGGTCGGTGGCCCACTCGAGCTTCTTGTCGTCGCGGTCGACGGCGATGATCGTGCCGGCACCGGCCAGGCGAGCGCCCATGATCGCGGCGTCGCCGACCCCGCCGCAACCGATCACGGCGACGGACTGGCCGCGGGTGACCCCGCCGGTGTTCACCGCCGCGCCGAGACCGGCCATCACGCCGCAGCCGAGCAGGCCCACGACGGCCGGGTCCGCGGTCGGATCGACCTTGGTGCACTGGCCGGCGTGCACGAGGGTCTTGTCGGCGAAGGCGCCGATGCCCAGCGCCGGGGTCAGCTCGGTGCCGTCCTCGAGGGTCATCTTCTGCGTCGCGTTGAACGTGTCGAAGCAGTACTGCGGCTGACCGCGCTTACAGGCGCGGCACTGCCCGCACACCGCCCGCCAGTTCAGGACGACGAAGTCGCCGACCGCGACGGACTCGACACCCTCGCCGACCGATTCGACGACGCCGGCGGCCTCGTGGCCGAGCAGGAACGGGAATTCGTCGTTGATGCCGCCCTCCCGGTAGTGCAGGTCGGTGTGGCACACCCCGCACGCGGCCACCGCGACGACGACCTCGCCCGGTCCCGGATCCGGGATCACGATGGGCACGACCTCGACGGGTGCACCCTTCGCGCGAGCAACGACGCCCCGAACTGTCTGCGGCATGACGGTGTCTCCTTCTGCTGTGGATCGATCCTGCTGTAAAGGCGGTATCGCGACCTGGGCCCACCGTATCCAGCCCGGACCGCCCGCGTACCTGATCGAACGGACTGATCGACCTACTCGAAAGACCAGATCGAACTTTGTCCTCAAAAATACCTAAGTGGTGTTGTGCACGGTTCTAAGTTCGGCTAACGTCGGATTCACGTTCGCCCCCGGCCCCGAGGAGTGCAATGTCGATCGTCAACACGGTGACCCTCCCCCGCCCCCACACCGACGTGTGGGACTGGCAACGCGACGCGGCCTGCCGCGGATTCGAGTCGTCGGCGTTCTTCCACCCCGACGGCGAACGCGGACACGCCCGTGAACAGCGCGAACTGCGCGCCAAGCTCGTCTGCGCCGGATGCCCCGTACTGGAGATGTGCCGCGAGCACGCCCTGTCCGTCGGCGAGCCCTACGGCGTGTGGGGTGGACTGTCCGAAACCGAACGCCGGGTCCGTACCAACGCAGCCAGCCGCGCGCGGCGCTGGACGGCCCTGCACCGCTGACGTTCCGCCCAACGCGGCCCTACAGCGCGGCTTTGACCCCGGCCTCCGCGCCGAGCGCCGCGGCCTCGCCACGGCTGCCGGCGCCGAGTTTCCTGAGCACGCTCGCCACATGGAATTTCACGGTCGACTCGCTGACGCCGAGCCGTTCGGCGATCGCCTTGTTCCGCCGGCCCGCGACGAGGTGTTCGAGCACCTCGACCTCACGCGGACCGAGTTCGGCGAGTGCGTCGAGAGCCGGACCGCCCGGCGAGGGCGCCGCCAGATCCAGCGGCAGCCGTGCCGCGACCCGGCAACCCCAGCCGGGTGTCGCCTCGGATTCGATACTGCCACCGAGGGTTTCGGCCCGATCACGGAGCTGGCGCCCGAGTTCGGCGGCGTCGAGCCGGCCGTCTCCGTCGTCGCGGATGTCGATGGACAGGCTCTCACCGTCGCAATGCCACGCCACCCGGATCCGCGTGACCCCGGGCTGTTCCGCGAGCGCGAGTACCGCACCGCGTGCGACGGCCCGCGCCGCGTGCGCGACCTCACCGGGCATCCCGCGACCGTGCGCCGAGGGTTCGACCATCTCCAGCGTCAACGGCCGGTGCCGAACCAGTCCGCGCAGTTCACCGTGCATTCTGGCGAACGCGGTGGTCACGGCCTCCTCCGCGAACTCGCGGTGACGATCCACCGCCGAACGAAGTCCGATCAGCGCGTTCGTCGCCGTCTCCCGGGCGGTCGTGCGAGCGCGGGTGTCGTCGAGATCGTTCGACCGGAGCGTCGCCAGGATCGTCTCGAGTGTCACCGCATGCGCCTCGGTGAGTTCGGCGACCGTGCGTGCCCGTTCCGTGGACGCCGCGCGCGACTCGGCGAGATAGGCCGGGCTCGCTTCCTGTACCTGGAGCTGGATCCCGGTCGCGACGACGGTGAACAACGCCCGGACGAGTTCGAATCGTTGCGCCGGCGGCCATGATCCGCGCGGCACGAGCACGAGCAGCGTGTCGGTGCGGTCGAGGATCGCGCACACCTCCCGGCTGCGGCCGCCGATCACGGCGGGGCCGCGTCTGATCTGACCGGCGACGAGTTCGCTTCGGACACGGTCGAGTTCGGCGATCGTCACCCGGTCCACTACGGCGGGGTCGCCCGCGACCTTCCGGGGCCGGCCCGTGCATTCCCGGGTGAAGACGACGAGCGCGTCGTGCGCGACGAGATCGGTGAGCAGCGCCGAGAAGCGCTGGCCGATGTCGGTGAGCGGGCCGACCAGCACGTCGCGCAGCGCGGTGATCAGGGGGCCGGCTTCGGGGTTCGTCGTGCTCACCGCCCCACGATATCGGGGGCCGGCACTCGGCCCGCTGTCGTGCACCGGCGGCTACGATTTCGGAGCAGGAAGCAGGAGGTGCCCGTGGGGTCCGCAGCACACTACGACGCTGCTCGCGGCACTGTGCCCCGTCTGCTGTTCGACCGGGTGGCCGACACTCCGGGCAGCGAGGCCTACCGATTCCCGGATTCCGGCGGCTGGGCGAGTGTGACGTGGGCGGAGGTCGGTTCGCGCGTCACGACACTCGCGGCCGGGCTCGTCGCGCGGGGTGTCGCACCGGGCGCCCGGATAGCGATCCGCGCGGCCACCAGCTATCGGGCGATCCTCGCCGATCTCGCGGTCGCGTGCGCGGGCGCGGTCTCGGTGCCGGTGTATGCCCCGACCCGCGACGACGAGGTCCGCAACCTGGCACGGCACTGCGACGCGGCGCTGACCGTCACCGACCGGGACGTGGACGCACGCGTGCTGCACCTCGATCGGCTCGCCGAACTCGCGGCGGACGGTGATGCGCTGCTCGACACCGACCCGGACGCCGTCGACGCCCGGATCGCGGAGGTCACCCCCGACTCGGCCGCGTGCCTGATCTACACCGCGTGCGACGACGGAAGCGCCAAGGGCGCGATCCTGTCGCACGGCGCGGTCGCGTACACGGCGCGGGCCATGGCGGAGGTGGGCATGATCGGCCCGCGGGACCTGCAGTTGCTGTGGCTTCCGCTGTCGCACGTGTTCGGCCGGGCGCTGCTGTTCGTGGCGATGCAGGTGGGCCTGCCCACCGCGGTGGACGGCCGGGCCGATCGGGTCGTGGAGAATCTGCGGTCGGTGCGCCCGACGTTCCTCGGTTCCGTGCCGCACGTGCTCGCGAAGATCGGCGCCGCCGCTGCGGCGGACAGGTCGGCGCTCGGCGGCCGGCTGCGGTTTCTCATCTCGGGGTCGGCGCGGTTGCCACGCGACCTCGCGAAGCGGTTGGAGGATCTCGGCGTTCCCGTGTTCGAGGGATACGGGATCACCGAGACCGCCGGGCCGGTGTGTGTCAACCGTCCCGACGCGCACAAACCGGGCTCGGTGGGTCTGCCGTTGCCGGGCACCGAGGTCCGGATCGCCGACGACTGCGAACTTCTCATTCGCGGTCCGTCCCTGATGACGGGCTACCACGCCGATCCGGTGGCGACCGCGGCCGCGCTCGACGCCGACGGCTGGTTCCACACCGGCGACTGCGCGACGGTCGACCCCGACGGGTTCGTCTCGATGCGTGGCCGCAAGAAGGACGTGTTCAAGACGACCACCGGAAAGTACGTGGCACCGAACGCGATCGCCGAGCGGTTCCGCACGTTGTGTCCGGGCGCGGAGATCGTGGTGGTCGGCGAGGGTCGCTCCCACTGCATCGGTCTGGTCTTTCCCGGCGACCCGGACTTTCCCGGTGCCCCTGACGCCGACGTGCACGCGGCCGTCGAGCAGCTCAACGGCGAGCTGAACAGATGGGAACGCATCCGGCGGGTCGCGATCGTGGACCGGCCGCTCGGCGCCGGTGATCGGGACGAGACCGGCGCGCCGCGGCGTGCAGTGGTCCTCGAGCGGTTCGCGGACGTGATCGATCGGCTCTACGACGAGCATTGACATATGCAGCCGATTGGCTGCATATTGGAGGAGTGGATGAGGATGCGGTGTTCAAGGCCCTCGCCGACCCCACCCGCCGCAGCCTCCTCGATTCGCTGCGCGCGCATCCGGGGAGCACCCTGGGCGAGTTGTGCGACGGCCTCGACATGCGCCGCCAGTCCGTGAGCAAGCACCTGGAAATTCTCGAGCTCGCGAATCTGGTGACCACGATCCGGGACGGCCGCCGCAAGCTGCACTATCCGAATCCTGTTCCCATCCACGAGATCCGGAACCGCTGGATCTCGAAGTTCGACGAACCCCGGGTGCTCGCCCTGGACGCGATCGCTCGACGCGCGGAGGAGCTCGCGATGACCTCGACAGACGCACACACCATTCCCGACTACGTCTACACCACCTACATCCGCGCCACCGCCGAGGACGTGTGGCACGCACTCACCGACGCCGACCTGACCGCGCGCTACTGGGGGCACGCCCAGGTCTCCGACTGGACGCCGGGCAGCAGGGTCGAGCACGTCCGTACCGACGGCTCGGGCATCGCGGACTGCGCCGGCCGGGTGATCGAGGCCGACCGCCCCCGGCGTCTGACGTTCGGTTTCGACGACCCCGCACGGGTCGATAACCCGGACTTCGAGCCGAGCGTCGTGACATTCGAGATCGAACCGCACCGGGACATCGTCAAACTCACCGTGGTGCACCGGAAGCTGCGGAACGCCGACGATCTGCACGCGATCGGCCAGGGCTGGCCCGCCGTGCTCGCCAACCTCAAGACGCTGCTGGAAACGGGCGAGGTGCTGCCTCAGGCGCCGTGGGAGTTCCATGCCGAGGAACGCGCCGCGCACATGGCGCAGAACGGGTGAGACGCCTTTCCTGCGGCCGCGGATCTGCCACTAAGGAACCTCTCCGGTGTCGACATCTCCGGTAGGTACCCGCATCCACTGCCGCCGGTGTTCCCGCAGCTCGGTTTCGCGGCGGGCGCGGTAGTGCGCCAACGCCGCCGACAACAGATCACCGAGATGATGACGGTGATTGACCCGAGGCTTCTGCTCGGGGTCGATGTGCGGTGGCGGGATCCACTCCGTGCGACCCGGGTGCTCGGAGTTGGCCGACGCGACGCGTGTTTCCCAGCCGCCGGGCCCGTCGTGCACCAGCGCGTGGCAGGCATCGCAGGCGAGGTCCTCGTTGGTGATGTCGGTGAGCCCGCCGTCCCGCCATTCGGTGACGTGGTGCACCGCGGTGAGTGTCGCGGGGGCGTCGCAGCCGGGCCGGGTGCAGCCACCGGACGCGGCGATCAATGCGAGGCGCTGATCGGCCGACGCCAGGCGCTTGGCGCGGCCGAGATGCAGCGGCCGGCCGTGGTGATCGAAAATCGCCAGCACCGGATGCGCGGTCTCGGCCATGCGCAGCGCGTCGCGGATCGGCACCAGCCCGCCGGAGGCGGTGGTCACGATGCCGGTCGCGTCTTCGAGTTGCCTGACGGTCATGGTCAGGATCGCGGTCACCGGCAATCCCCGGTGGCTGCCCAGCACACCCGACGACAACAACTGCCGCAGGGCGACTTTCAGTCCGTCGTGGTTGCGCTGCACCGCGGTGCGGGTGTCGCGGGCCGCGGCCTTGGCGAGCGCGTCGCGGTCGAGGGTCTCGGATTCGACATCACCGGAAGGTGATTCGGGGTCGTCCGGATTGTTCATGCCGGGGCGGGCGAGTTTCGCCAGGACCGGTTCGAGCAGCGCCCGGGTCTCGGGATCGATGAGCCCGGAGATCGGGGTCATGAGATCGACGCCCTGCTTGCCGATCCGCAGACCACGCCGACGCTTGCGTTCCTTCTCGTCCGGCACGTCCCCGTCCGGATTCAGGTACGCGAGCAGATGCGCGCCGAGTTTCACGAGATCGTCGGGCGTGACCGAGCAGGCCGCGTCCGCGAGGATCTTTTCGGCGACGGTGATCTCGTCGAATCCGACCCCGTGCGGCACCTTCCGCATCACCTTCGCGACCGCGGCGACATGGTCGGATCCGATGGTCCCGGTCTTCACAGCGGCCGCGGTGGCCGGCAGTTCCGGTTCGATGTCCTCGCCGTCGAGGGAACGCCAGGTGCCGACCTTCTTCGCGCCCTTGACCCGCCGGGCCGCGTCGGCGGCGGAGATCCGCAGCGCGCCGACCAGGAGATCGTTGACCGACCGGCACCCGAGATGCCCGGGAATTATGCGTTCGGTGGCCTCGACGACCAGTCGGTGCCCGACCGCGGAGGCCTTGCGCAGCGTGACCTCCAGGCGTTGCAGGACCTCGACGATGTCGTCGTTCGACAGGCCCGACAGATCGTCGCCGAGCAGGCCGTCGACCGCGGCGTCGAGCGCGGACAGCCGCGCCTCGACCACCGCACCCCCACCTGGCTCGAAAGCATGTTCGAAAGTGTAGCGACGGGGCCCGACAAAAAATCCCTCCGACACATGTCGGAGGGATTCGTTGCGAGAACTGTGGAGCTAAGGGGACTCGAACCCCTGACCCCCACACTGCCAGTGTGGTGCGCTACCAGCTGCGCCATAGCCCCTTGTGAAAATGTCCAGTGAACATGTCCACCGTGAAACTGTCTCTTCTCAAGACTACAGGCGAGAGTGTGAACTCTCGCCTGTAGTCGGAAGTGGAGCTAAGGGGACTCGAACCCCTGACCCCCACACTGCCAGTGTGGTGCGCTACCAGCTGCGCCATAGCCCCGTATTCAGTTCCTTGCTTCGCGTCCGGGGGCGAGCCCCTCGCGCTGAAAGAAAGCTACACCATCGCGCTCGGCGTCAACAAATCGGCTGGTCAGCGCGGTGATGCCGGGATCGTCTCCCGGCATCACCGCGAGTCGTCAGCCGAGTTCGGCGACCCAGTTCTCGTTGCCGAGGGCGTCGATCACGACACCGTTGTGAACGACGGCGGGGGTGCCGGCGGCACCGGTCGTGGCGAGCAACTGCCGGCCGGCCTCGGCGTCGGCGCGGGCCTGCTCGACCCGGGTGCCGTCGGCGATGCACTGCGCCGCCTCGTCGGAGACGCCGGCGTCACGTGCCATCTGCGCGAGATCTTCGTTGCTGTGGTCGCTGTCGCCGCGCTCGGCGGGCTGGTTGTCCGGGGACATCAGCGCGGAATGGAACGCCGAGTACGCGATGGCGTCACCGCTCTGCGCGACGCACTGCAGCGCCGCGACTGCACGGGTCGAGTAGTCGCCGCTGGCGGAGAGCTGATCGAGGAACGCGAGCATGTGGTAGCGCACGGCGACCCGGCCATCGTCGATCGCCTGGGCCAGTTCCTGACCGTGCTTGTGCTCGAGCTCACCGCAGTAGGGGCACATCGGGTCTTCGAACAGGTCGATGGTGGTCGCCGCGTCGGGCCGGCCGAGCAGGGCGACACCGTTGTCCGCGACCGTGACCTGCACCGCGGAGTTCTGCACACCGCCGTATCCCTCGTTGCGGGCCTTACCGCTGTTGGACTGCCACAGCACACCGCCGATGACGAGCGCGGCGATGACGAGAAGGGCGAGACCACCGAGGATGAAGGTGGACTTGCTGGACGTCGGCTCCGGCGAATACTTGACCGGCTTGACCTTCTTCGCGCTCACGGTTACTGCCCTTCGCTGCTCGGGGATTGCTGACGGGATCTCACTCTGCCATCGCGGGCTGAGCGGTAGCTGAGGACGCGCGTGAGCCCGGTCCCAGTGCCACGGGGCTGCGCGGGAACACGATCAGCCAGGCCGATAGGGCAAGGAACCCGAGGTCACGCAGGATTTCGCGGGCGTAGTCCCAGCTGTCGACGTCCGCGGCGCCACCGCCGCCGAAGCAACCGCAGTCGATGGACAGTCCCCGCGCCCACGCCGACAGGATCGCGGCGATCAGGGTGACGAGCACGACGGCGCTCACCGCGGCGACCGGACGTACCGCCAGGCCGATCAGCAGCAGCAGGCCGAGCACGAGTTCGAGCATCGGCAGCCCGGCCGCGACCGGGCGCACGATGTCCTCGGGCAGCAGTTGGTAGGCCCGGACGGCGACGATCGTCTGGGTGGGATCGGAGAACTTGATCCACCCGGAGACCAACCAGATGGCGGCCAGACCGAGCCGGGCGATCAGGCTGACGATGCGAATCCACACCTCGTCGAGGGTACCGAGCGCGGGCTCAACGGCGTATGTCGTCGGTCACCACCGGCTCGGTGACCACACCGGGCGGTGCGGTGCGCGCGAGCAGCGCCCACGGCAGTACCGCGGCGAGCAGGATCGCGCCGGTCACCGTGAACGCGACCTCGAAGGACAGGCGTTCCGCGAGCAGGCCACCGACGACCGGCCCGACCACCGATCCGACGTCGGCGGTCATCTGGAACGCCGCCAGCACCGGACCGCCACGCGCCTTGCTGCCCACGACGTCGGCGACGGCGGCCTGCTGCGGCGGGCCGAGCAGACCGGATCCGATCCCGGCGACGAGAGAGGTGACGAAGAACAGCGGCACGTCGTCGGTCAGTCCCATCCCGATCGTGGCCGCGCCGCACACCAGCAGCCCGATCAGCACGAACGGCCGCCGCCCGTAGCGGTCGGACAGGCGGCCGGAGGACATGAGCACGAGGGCGTTGCCGACCGCGAACACCGTCAGCGCCACGCCCGCGAGGGACGCGTCGCGCTGCAGGACCTCGACGACGAACAGCGGCATCATCGCGACCCGCACCCCGAACACGGCCCATCCGTTGGCGAAGTTCGATCCCAGCGCCGCGCGATACATCGGCACGCGCAGTGCGTCGCGCAGCCGCAGCGCCGGGGCACCGTCGGCTGCAGCCGGCTCGGCGAGTGCGGATCCGCGCAGGCTGATACCGACCACGGCAGCGGCCACCAGCAACGCGATCGCGTAGATCACGAACGGGACCCGCAGGCCGAAGCCGACCAGGGCACCGCCGACCAGCGGTCCGCCGATGTTGCCGAGCAGGAAACTCGTCGCGTACAGACCGGAGACGCGTCCGCGCGCATCCGGCGGTGCGATCCGGATGATCAGGCCCAGTGCGGAGACGGTGAACATCGTCGAACCGATACCGCCGAGCCCCCGGAACACCAGGAGTTGCCAGTAGTTCTGCGCGAACGCGCACGCGCCGGTGGACAACGCGACGATGAGCACGCCGGTGATGTAGACGGGCCGCTCCCCCAGCTTCTGCACGAGGGCACCGCTGGCCGGCGCGAACGCCAGCCGCATCGCGGCGAACGCGGAGACGACGACGGTCGCGGCGGTGATGCCGACGTCGAAGCTGCGGGCGAACTGCGGCAGTGCCGGGGCGACGAGCCCGAACCCGAGGGCGATGACGAAGCTGGCGCTGACCAGCACCCAGATCTCCCGCGGCAGCGCCGCGTCACGTGTGCGCATGATGAGCCGATGTTAGCTTCGCGCACGACACGACCGGGGGGCCGGTCGGTCGAGCACGACCGGCGTACGGGTCAGCCGAGCACGCTCGACACCAGTTCGCGCGCGGCGTCCTGCACCTGCTTCAGATGGTCGGCGCCGAGGAACGATTCCGCATAGATCTTGTAGACGTCCTCGGTGCCGGACGGCCGGGCCGCGAACCACGCGTTCTCCGTGGTGACCTTGAGTCCGCCGATCGCGGCGCCGTTGCCCGGCGCCTCGGTCAACGTCGCTGTGATCGGCTCCCCGGCCAGCTCGGTGGCACCGACCTGGTCCGCGGACAGCTTCGCGAGCACCGCCTTCTGGGCGCGGTCCGCCGGGGCGTCGACGCGCGCGTACGCGGGGCTTCCGTAGCGGGCCGCCAGATCCGCGTACCGCTGCGACGGGGTCTGCCCGGTCACCGCGATGATCTCGGAGGCCAGCAGCGCCAGCAGGATGCCGTCCTTGTCGGTGGTCCACACCGAGCCGTCCTTGCGGAGGAACGACGCGCCGGCGCTCTCCTCCCCACCGAACCCGAGGCTGCCGTCGAGCAGACCCGGCACGAACCATTTGAACCCGACGGGCACCTCGAGCAGGTCGCGGCCCAGACCGGCGGCGACCCGGTCGATCATCGAGGAACTGACCAGCGTCTTGCCGACCTTCGCGTCGGTCGGCCACCCGGGCCGGTGCCCGTAGAGGTAGTCGATGGCGACGGCGAGGTAGTGATTGGGGTTGAGCAGGCCACCGTCGGGGGTGACGATGCCGTGCCGGTCGGCGTCCGCGTCGTTGCCCGTCGCGACGTCGAACTTCGCGCGCGCACCGATCAGCGACGCCATCGCGTTCGGCGACGAGCAATCCATCCGGATCTTGCCGTCCGTGTCCAGGGTCATGAACCGCCAGGTCGCGTCGACGAGCGGGTTGACGACCGTCAGGTCCAGGCGGTGCCGTTCGGCGATCGCGGCCCAGTAGTCGACGCTCGCGCCGCCGAGCGGATCGGCGCCGATCCGCACCCCGGCCTCGCGCACCGCGTCGAGATCGACGACGTTCGGCAGGTCGTCGATGTACGCGGCGAGGAAGTCGTGCCGGCCCGCGGCCGCGAGGGCGCGCGTGGCGGGCACCCGGCGGACCCCGTCGATGCCCCCTGCGAGCAGCTCGTTGGCGCGGGCCGCGATGACGGAGGTGGCGTCGGTGTCGGCGGGACCCCCGTGCGGCGGGTTGTACTTGAAGCCGCCGTCGCGCGGCGGATTGTGCGAGGGCGTCACGACGATGCCGTCGGCGCGCGGCCCGGTGCCGGCGTTGTGCTGCAGGATCGCGTGGCTCACCGCGGGGGTCGGGGTGTAGCGGTCGCGGGCGTCGACGACGACCTCGACGCCGCCCGCGACGAGCACCTCGAGCGCGGTCGTCCATGCCGGCTCGGACAATGCGTGGGTGTCGCGCCCGAGGAACAACGGCCCGGTGATGCCTTGCGCGGCACGATATTCGACGATCGCCTGCGTGGTCGCGAGGATGTGCTGTTCGTTGAACGCGCCGTCGAGGCTCGATCCCCGATGCCCGGAGGTGCCGAACACGACCTGCTGCAGCGGATCCTGCGGATCGGGCTGCACGGTGTAATAGGCGGTGACCAGATGCGCGAGGTCCTCGAGGTCGCCGGGTTCTGCCGGTTGTCCTGCTCGTTCGTGCACCATGGGGTCCTCCTCGTCGACGGCGGTGTCGCTCTGTTCCCGGCCGCTCTCATCGTGGTCGCTCTCATCTTGCACGGGGCCGACCGGCCGCGCGCGACAACACGGATCAGGCAGTGAGGGTGTACCCACCCCACGCCGCGGCAAGCCCGGCGACGACGCTGACGACGACGTAACCGATGCCGGTGAGCGGGCGCCGGATCCGGGTGAGGCCGACGGCTTCGACCGCGAACGTCGAATACGTCGTGAGGCCACCGCAGAAGCCGGAACCGAGCAGCGCGAACAGATCCAGGGACAGTGCGGCGGCCCCGGCCAACGCCCCGAGCAGGGCGCACCCGAACACGTTCACCGCGAGCGTCGCGAGCGGAACACTGCGGTACGACCGGATGTACCGTCCCGCCAGGTAGCGGACCACGGCCCCGGCCCCGCCGCCCAGCGCGACGAACAACACGGTCACCGTGCCGCCCTTCGCCGGTGCAACCGCTCGCCGACGGCCATTCCGCACCGCGCCGCGATCAGGGCTCCGGTGAGCGTGCTCGCCACGTAGGCGGCCGTGATTGCCGGATTGCGGACCGCGTCGACCGCGAAGGTCGAGAACGTGGTGAAGCCGCCGAGCACACCGATTCCGAGGAACAACCGCAGCAACCGGTCCGGGCCGACCATCGCGGCGAGAATGCCGAGCAGCAGCGAGCCGACGATGTTGATCGCGGCGATCGTCCACACGCCGGGGAACGCCGTGGACAGGCCGTAGCGCGCGACCGCGCCGAGTGCTCCCCCGGCCGCGACCACCGCGACCGCTCGGGGACTTGGGGACAGGGGCACAAGTCAGGGACGTTACCCCGCCGGCCGGTTATCGCACGCCGGGACGCCGCGCGTGGGTGCTGCTGGGATGCCGCACACCCGACCGTGCGACCTCCCCGAGCCGAACCAGGTCCGCGGCCAGGTCTTCCGAGCGGTCGCGGTGCGGCGGAATCAGATTGACGACGATCAGCTCGAGCACACGCGGCATCACCAGGAGCCGGTACGACATCGTGATGCGGGTCCTCCGGTCGCCGACCGGTTCGAGATGCAGCATCCAGGCCGTCGAGTCGCGGAAGATCGCGCCGCGGGTCCGGTACGCGAGCACGCGGGGCGCGGCGGCCTCGGTGATCGTGCACACGCGCGTCCAGCGGATCGGGCCGACCCGATTGCGGCCGCGGAACTTCGCTCCGAGCCTCGGACTCGTTGCGCCGTCCAGCCACTCGGCGCCGCGGCATTCGCTGCTCCACTCACCGATCCGGGTGACATCGGCGAGCACCGCCCAGACCTGCTCGGGGGTGGCATCCACGACGGTCTCGATACTGCCGCTGCGCGGGATCCGTGCCGTGCTCACGGCAGCCGTCCCGGGGTGCGGGTGATCGACTGGGACGGGACGGCCGCCGCGTCGGTTCCGGACCAGATCGCGGCGAAGTGGCGGCGGTTGGCGATGCCGAGGACGTGGAGCAGGATGAACCGTGGGATCACCGGGACGAGGTGGACGACGTGGTCGCGGTCGTCGTCGCCGAGTCCGTCGATGAGCCAGATCCCCTCCTTGCCCAGGGCCGACATGCTCTTGGGGGCGATGTTGGCTTCCTCGTCCCAGGTGCGCCACTGCGCGTCGGTGAGGGTTTCCGACACGACCGGCATCATGTCGAGTTCTTCGCGTTCGAGGTGTGGCAGCAGCACGTCGGTCAGAGCCGTGAGGGCCGCACTGAGCCCCGCCCGCGAACCGCTCTCGGCGCGAGCGAATCGCCTTGCCGCCGATCCGACTTCGACCATCGCGGGTTCGATCCGCCGGTGGTCCTCGTCCATCCTGTGCACGAGGGGCGCGGCCTCCGGGTTCAGCCGAACGACGAGCGGGTAGAGCCCGGTGTCCTCACCTTCGTGATGGTGGTGCAGAAAGTCCATCATCCACAGGATGTGGTCGGCGAGGCGGGCGCGGCGATCGTCGGAGACCGGTCCGGTGTCCAGGACCGTGCGGGTGCGGAGCAGGTCGCGTCGGAGCGCGGAGTGCACGATGCCCATGATCCGGGTGTCGGCAGGTCCGTCGGGGTTGGAGATCATGACGTCTCCCGGTGTTCGAGGAAGATCAATCGGGATGGGCCGGAGCGTCGACGGCGGTGCGGGGGTCCGGCCCGAGAAGGCGGAGGACAGTGTCGGCAATCCAGTCGCGGTATTGCTGCGGCGTCCACCCGGAGTCCTCGACGAGGAGCAGGTAGACGTCGTGACTGCCGACGGCCCACAGACCGTCGACCAGGCCGGGTTCGGGGTCCCGGCCGAGAACGAGTGCGGCCGCCTGCCGGAAATTGACGCGGCGACGCTCGTGCATCATCCGATGCCGCGCGGCGACGTCGGGGTCGGCAGCGGCAGCGTGCGCGAAGGTCCGTTCGAGCAGTGCGGCCCGGCCGAACTGGGCCGTCAGCAGATTGGCGGCGGCGCCCGCGCGTTCCGCGAGAGTGCCGACGCCCAGTGCCAGGAACTCGGGACGCTCGGCCACCGGGATCGGTTCGTCGTCCCCCGCCACCGCCACGTCGATCACCCGCAACAACAGGTCGGTCTTGGTTCCTGCGGTGGCATAGACGGTTTCGACGGCCACGCGGGCACGGCGTGCGATGTCGCGCATGCCGGTCGCGGACCAGCCTCGTGTGGCGAACAACTCCGCCGCCGCGTCGAGCACGGCCTGCCGGGTGTCCGCCGCGTTCGCGCGGCGGCGGGGCGAGTTGTACGCCCGTCGCGGTGAGGCCGGGGGTGCCGACGATTCCGACTTCGGCATGCACCCATTCTGGAACAGCCATGAATTCAATACAAGGCTGTTCCAGTGCCAAAACGCTGCGAAACCGGCCGACCGGCCCGTTTCATGGATGTATGGACAAGGCGAATTGGGATTCCGAGACCCCGCTGTTCACGGAAGAGTGTGCAGCCGGCGGAGCCACCCTCGCGATCGGGCTCGGGGTGGTCGTCACCCTGTTGTTGTTGGTGTTCCTCGTTCCCTGAATCGAAAAGTTGCACCCCGCTTCTCCGGGTACAGGGGTCGGAAAAGCGGGGCGCGAAAGTGGCCGCGGCGAGCGTGTCGGGGGCGCGTCTCCACGACCACGACAGTTGAATCGACAACCACGGATCGAGCGTTACGCCCGTTTCCCACTTTTCTTTTTTCGTATGTCCTGGACCGAATGGCATGATCCGGGCGTGAAAATTCGCGCACTCGCCCTGGCCCCTCTGCTGCTTCTCGCCGTCGCCTGCGGATCCTCCGACCCGGATCCCGCACCGTCGACGCCGGACGCAACCCCCTCGACGACGAGCTCGGCTCCAGCGGCCGATGCCACCGGCACGGCAAGCAACGTGGTGACGATCGACGGCGACGCCGCGGAACCGAAGACCGCCGAGGCGATGTGCGCCGAGCTCCTCCCGATGTTCGAGACCCTGCGACAGACCCCCGGATACAACGTCGAGACCGCGGCCGAGCAGTTCCTCACGGCGACGATGAACGGCGAGAGCCTCCCCGAGGATCAGCGGGAGAACTACCGCGAAGCAGTCCGGGCCGCCGCGACGGGTGAGTGCTGACCGCTCTTCCCCCGGACGAAAAAATACCCCAGGTGAGAGACCGTATTCGGTCTCTCACCTGGGGTTTGGTGGAGCTGCCGGGAATCGAACCCGGGTCCTCCGCCGCCTCACCAGGGCTTCTCCGTGTGCAGTTCGCTAAGCCTCTACTTGGATCTCCCGGTCTCGCGAACAAGCCGAGATGACGATCCCAGTCACTGTTTGATGTCCCGCCCGACTCCGTGACCGAGTCGAACGGTAGAGCTCCCTAGTCGATGCCAGGATCCGGGTCGAGAGCAAACCCGGGCTGACAGAGACGCGATCGCTGATCAGGCAGCGAGGGCGTACTCGCGCTGAGTAGACTCGGCGCTTAATTGGTTGCAATGACGCTTACGGTGGTCTCTTGCCTGCACCGACACGCTTCCCCTAGTTGAACGTACGCAGTCGAAACCGTTCAGCCCCGTACGTACCTGCGACCTTCGCAGGACTACCGACTATAACGTCCGATTCGGGTGCTGTCATTCCCATTTTTCGGTGCGTTCACATGACGCGCCTCACAGCAGCGCGCGCCTCACAACAGTTGGAGCGCCTCCCGGCAGTCGGCTTCGACCAGCTCCATGTTCAGCGCGGCGGCGACGCTCGCTCCGGCCGCGGCGCTGACGATCAGATTCGCCATCGGATCGACGACGTTGCCGGCCGCCCGCACACCCGGAACGCTGGTGGCACCCTGCGCGTCGACCGCCACGTAACTGCCGGCCGGGGTGTCGGTCCGCGCGCACCCCAGTTGCCGCAGCACCGCGTCCCGCGGGGTGAACACGAGCGCCCCGCCCACGAACAACCGTGCCCGCTCGAGCACCCGGCCGCCGGACAGGGTGACCTCGATGTCGTCGGCGCCTCCGGCGACCGAGAGCACCGGGCCGTCGACGACCACGACGCTGCGGGCCTCGAGCCGTTCGAGTTGTTCGCCGGTGAGATCGGTCTCGGTGCGGTCCCAGCCGCGGACCAGCGTCACGTCGTCGGACCACTGCCGCAGAAGGAGCCCCTGGTGGGCCGCCATGTCCGGGGTGTTCGCCAGGACCGCGACGGGTCGGCCCTGCACCTCCGAACCGTGGCAGTAGGGACAGTGCACGACCGTGCTGCCCCACCGCTGCGCGAGTCCGGGAATGTCGGGCAGTTCGTCGGCGAGTCCGGTCGCGACGAGCAGCCGCCGGGCGGTGACGGCGCCACCGTCGTGGTCGACGACGAAGCCGTCGTCACCGGCTCGGACGCCGCGCACCCGGGCGTGTTCGATGCGGCCGCCGTAGCGCCGGACCTCGTCGCGGCCCGTCGCGAGCAACTCCGCCGGCGACCGGCCGTCGAATCCGAGATAGCCGTGCAGGTGCGCGGCGGGCGCGTTGCGCGGCGTGCCGTCGTCGAGGACCAGCACCGACCGGCGGGCCTGTGCGAGGACGAGTGCGGCATTGAGACCGGCGGCGCCGCCGCCGAGGACGATCACGTCGAATTCCATGCACCCAGACTCCCAGCGGCCAACGAATCCGGCAATGTTCTTTGCCGTATCGGCAACGGGAGGTCATGCTGGACGCATGGATCTCACCGCCCGCCTCGCCGCGATCGGACCGCGCCTGAAGGCGCTGCGCCAGGACCGGGACATCACGTTGCAGGACCTGTCGGACGACACCGGCATCTCCGTGAGCACCCTCTCCCGGCTCGAGTCGGGGCTCCGGCGGGCGACGCTCGACCTGCTGCTGCCCATCGCCACCGCCTACCGGGTCACGCTCGACGAACTGGTCGGACCGGAGGTCGGGGATCCGCGGGTGACGGCCCGGCCGCGCACCGTCGGTTCGATGACGGTCATCCCCCTGACGAGGCAGCCCGGCAATCTGCAGGCCTACAAGATGATCCTCACCCCCGACGACGCACTACCCGAGCCGCGCACGCACGAGGGTTTCGAGTGGTTCTACGTGCTCTCGGGACGTCTGCGGCTGATCCTCGGCGACCGCGAGCTCACCATGAGGGCCGGGGAGGCGGCCGAGTTCGACACCCGCATCCCGCATTGGCTGGGCCCCGCCGACGACCGGCCCGTCGAACTGCTCACACTCTTCGGTAAGCAGGGCGAACGCATCCACCTGCGGGCCAGCAGCCGCGGTGCCGGTTCCACGCGAAACTAGTGCGCAGCGACGTTCAGCTCGCGAATGTGATCATCGCGACCGCAGCGACCGCCAGCACCATGCCGATCCGTCGATCGGGGCCGACGCGCTCGCCGAGAACCGTCGTCGCCAGCAGCACCGTCGCCGCGGGGTAGAGCGCGCCGATCACGCTGACCATCGACAGCATGCCGTGCTGGAACGCGAACATCAGCGCCGCATTGGCGACGACGTCGAGCACCGCCACCCCGGCGATGAACGGCCACAGCTGCCGTGGTGGCCGCAGCAGCATCCCGGCGCCCAGCGCGACCGCGCCCACCACCACCGATGCCGTCAGCCGCGCCATCGCCAGCGGCCACAACCCGGTTCCCTCGGGGACCTGATTCATCGCCACGAACATCAGGGCGAAGGTGAGCCCGGACACGAACGTCAGCCACGCCACCCGAGCGGTGAACCGCGGGTGCGCGCTGCCGCCGACGTCCTCGTCGGATTCGCGGCTGACCAGGACCACCGCGAGCAGCGCGAGGGCGATACCGGCATAGGCGAGCGGGCCCGGCCGCTCCCCCAGCACGAGCCCGACGAGCACGGGTATACCCGCCACGAGCAGCGCGGTCACCGGAGACACCACGGACATCGGTCCCTCGGCGAGCGCCTGGTAGAACCACCAGATCGCCACCCCGCCGGCCACCCCGGCGACCGCACCCCACACCAGGGACGAGACGGTGATCTCCCCACCCACCAGCGGGGCCACCGCGAGCACCAGCAGCAGCGACAACGGGTACGACGCGACGACGAACCGCAGCGCCGCGATGCGCCGGGAGGCGACACCCCCGACGAAATCGCTCACGCCGTAGCCGACCGCGGCGACCAGAGCGAGCAGAACCGCAGTCAGCGGCGCATTCCCTTCACGCGGCGGCCGAGCTCACGCGTGACCTCCCGCTCGGCGGTGCGACGCGCGATGTCCTGACGCTTGTCGTAGTCCTGCTTGCCCTTCGCCAAGGCGAGTTCGACCTTGACCTTGCCGTCGGAGAAGTACATCGACAGCGGCACCAGCGTCTGGTTGCCCTCCCGGGACTTGCCGACGAGCGCGTCGATCTGACGGCGGTGCAGCAGCAGCTTGCGGGTGCGTCGCGGCGCATGGTTGGTCCATGTGCCGTGGCCGTACTCGGGGATGTGCAGTCCGCGCAGCCAGACCTCACCGTCGTCGACGGTCGCGAACGCGTCGACGAGCGAGGCCTTGCCCTCGCGCAGGCTCTTGACCTCGGTACCGACGAGGGCGATGCCCGCCTCGTAGGTGTCGAGGATGGTGTAGTTGTGGCGTGCCTTGCGGTTGGTCGCGATGACCTTCCGGCCCTTCTCCTTCACGTGCAGGCCCTTCCGGTCCACGAGCGATCGAACAGAACACCGTCCAGCATAGGAACCTCCGGCAACCGGTTATTCACGCACGTACAGGCGCAGCGTGACGTACGCGGTGATCGCGGCCATGCCGACCCCGACGATCACGAGGATCGGCGAGACGAGCACCACGTCGCTGGTGGTGATGCGGGCGACGATGTTGGCGTCGTACACGTCGGCGAGCACATCGTCGACGAAGGCGCTCTTCGCGGTGAACAACGCCGCGATCGCGAGCACCGCGCCGATCACCGCGGCGACGACCGCTTCGAGCAGGAACGGCAGCTGGGTGTACCAACGGGTGGCGCCGACCAGGCGCATGATGCCGACCTCGGTGCGGCGGGTGAACGCCGCGATCTGCACCATGTTCGCGATGAGCAGGATCGCGGCGATCGCCTGCACCACCGCGATCGCGAACGCCGCGTTGCGGACACCGGAGAGCACGCTGAACAGCCGCTCGACGAGGTCCTTCTGATTGAGCACGCTCTCCACGCCGGGCCGGTACCCGAACTCGTCCTGGATGATGCCGAACCGGTCCGGGTCCGACAGCTTCACCTTGAACGACGCCGGGAAGCTCTCCGCGCTGACCAGCTCCGCCAGCTCCGGCTGGTCCTTGAAGACACGTTCGGTCGCGTCGGCGACGGCGTCCTCACGGTTGAGGTACTGCACCGACACCACCGACGGCGTGTTCTCCAGGTCGCTGCGCAGGGTGCGGCAGATGTCCTGTTCGCAGTCGGGGTCGAGGGTCGAGACGTCGTCGGTGAGGAACAGCTGCACCTCCACCCGATCGAGGAAGATGCTCTGGGTCTTGTCGGCCATCTGCACGACGAGCAGACCGGCACCGAACAGGCCGAGGGAGATCGCGGTGGTCAGGATCATCGCGACGGTCATGGTGAGGTTGCGGCGCAGGCCGGTCACGACCTCGCTGAACAGGAAGCTTGCTCGCATCGGGTGGGAAGTCCTTCGGTTGCCGGGCGGTCGAGAGCTGGGGGCCGGCGCCTGCTAGCGGCCGACGCCGTAGACGCCGCGCGCTTCGTCGCGGACCACCCGGCCGAGGTCGAGTTCGACGACGCGCCGGCGCATGGAGTCGACGATGTGGTGGTCGTGGGTGGCCATCAGGACCGTGGTGCCGGTGCGGTTGATCCGTTCGAGCAGCATCATGATGTCCTGGCTGGTGTCGGGGTCCAGGTTGCCGGTCGGCTCGTCGGCCATGAGCACCAGCGGACGGTTCACGAACGCCCGGGCGATCGCGACGCGCTGCTGTTCGCCGCCGGACAGTTCGCCGGGCAGCCGGTCCGCCTTGCCGGAGAGACCCACCAGGTCAAGGACCTCGGGCACCGTGCGTTCGATGATGGACCGGGGCTTGCCGATCACCTCGAGGGCGAACGCGACGTTCTCGGCGACCGTCTTCTGCTGCAGCAACCGGAAGTCCTGGAACACACAGCCGAGGGACTGCCGCAGCTTCGGCACCCGTCGCCCGGAGAGCTTGTTGACGTGGAAGTCCGCGACGTGGACGTCGCCGGACGTCGGTGTCTCCTCGCGCAGCAGCAGTCGCAGGAACGTCGACTTGCCCGAGCCCGACGGTCCGATGAGGAACACGAACTCGCCTTTACCGATCTCGACACTGACGTTGTCCAGTGCGGGACGGGTGGACGTCTTGTACGACTTGGACACATTCTCCAGGCGGATCACGACGCCATGCTAGCTGTTTGTTACCGGATGGTGACCTACTGGCCTGGAGCGACGGTGGGTTCGGTGGTGTTCGCGGTGGTGGTGTTACCGCTGTCGCCGCCCTCGAGACCGGGGATGCCGGGGAACTCGGGCAGACGGAACCGCGGCGTCTCCGTCGTCGTGGGCGCGGTCGTGGTCACCGACGGCTCCGGGACGGCCGGTACCGAGGTGGGGGCGCCCGTGGTGGTCGTCGGCGTGGTGGACTGCGGCACGGTGGTCTCCGCGGTCGTCGCGGGCGTCTCGGCGGGCGCCACGAACGGCACGTACGGCGTCTCCGAGATCACGACCGCACCCGGCTGTGCCGGGACCGCCGGTTCCTCGTCCTGGTTGAGATAGAGGTACAGCATCCACAGGCCGAGCCAGGTCACGCACATCGCCACGGTCGTGGTGCGCATTCGGCCGCCGAACAGCTTGGGCGGGATCTTGATCTGCGGTCGCGTCTTCCCGGCCGCGGTCTCGTTCCCGGCCGCGGTCCCGGTGGTCGTCACCTTGCCGGTCGTCTCTTTGGCGGGTGTGGCCGGCTTCGCCCGATCGCCGGTCTTGTTCGCGTCGCTCATGCGTCCACCTCCTCCGCCCGGTTGACGACGGACACGGTGTCGAGTTGCGGTGTCACCGTGATGCCCTTGCGTCTCAGTGCGGCGGCGATGCGTGCCCGCAGCGCGCGGCCCACCTGGAACTGCTTGCCAGGCAGTGTCCGCGCGACGACCCGGATGCTGACCTGGTCGACCTCGAGGCTCTCGACACCCATCACGCTGGGTTCGTCGAGCAGCAGTTCCCGCAGCTTCCCGTCCTTGTAGGCGGCGACACCCACGTCGTGCAGGATCTCGTTGACCTCGGAGATGTCCGCGGTGACCGGCACCGGCACGTCGATGACCGCCCGCGCCCAGTCCTTGGACAGGTTGATCGCCTTGTTGATCTGGCCGTTGGGCACGATGATCACCTCACCGGCCGAGTTGCGCAGCCGCGTCACCCGCAGCGTGACGTTCTCGATGGTGCCGACCGCGTCCTGTGAGGAACCGGTGACCGAGATCTGCACGGTGTCGCCGAACCCGTACTGGCGTTCGGTGATGATGAAGAATCCCGCGAGGATGTCCTGCACGATGCGCTGCGCGCCGAAGCCGAGCGCCGCACCGAGCACGGTCGCCGGCGCGACGAGACTGCCGATCGGCAGCTGCAGGTAGTCGAACACCTTCAGCGTCGCCACGATGTAGACGAAAGTGATGACCACCCACCGCACGACCTGGGCCACCGAGTGCCGGTGTTTGGATGCCTCCGACCGCACCAGGTCGTCCGACTCCTGGTACTTCTCGTCGATGTTCCGGGTGATCCGGTTCCCGACCCAGCTCACGAACCGGGCGATGATGACGGCGCCGAGCACCGTCAGGGCGATCAGCAGGCCGTTGGTGGTCAGCCAGTCGAGCAGCGTTCTACCGGGAAACAGAGGGAGACCTCCCTGGGGTCTGTGAAGTGTCGGGTCGAGCGATTACCGGGTCGGGCGGTTACTGGTTCTGGTTCTCGCGCATGCGCCAGCGGATGCCTTCTTCGAGAAATCCGTCGATCTCACCGTCGAGCACCGCCGACGGATTGTTGACCTCGTACTCGGTGCGCAGGTCCTTGACCATCTGGTACGGGTGTAGCACGTACGAGCGCATCTGGTTGCCCCACGAGCTGCCGCCGTCGCCCTTGAGCGCGTCCATCTCGGCGCGCTCCTCCTGACGCTTGCGTTCGAGGAGCTTGGCCTGCAGCACGCGCATGGCCGAGACCTTGTTCTGCAGCTGCGACTTCTCGTTCTGGCAGGTCACGACGATGCCGGTGGGAATGTGGGTCAGGCGCACCGCGGAGTCGGTGGTGTTGACGGACTGGCCACCGGGACCGGACGACCGGTACACGTCGACGCGCACGTCGTTCTCGTCGATGTCGATGTGGTCGGTCGTCTCGACGACCGGCAGGACCTCGACCTCGGCGAAGGAGGTCTGGCGACGTCCCTGGTTGTCGAAGGGGCTGATGCGCACGAGGCGGTGGGTGCCCATTTCGACGGACAGCGTGCCGTACGTGTAGGGCGCCTTGATCGCGAAGGTCGCCGACTTGATGCCGGCTTCTTCCGCGTAGGACGTGTCGTAGACCTCGACGCCGTAACCGTGCTTGTCGGCCCAGCGGATGTACATGCGCATGAGCATCTCGGCCCAGTCGGCGGCGTCGACACCACCGGCACCGGCCCGGATGTTCACCAGGGCGTCGCGCTGGTCGTACTCACCGGACAGCAGGGTGCGCACCTCCATCGCCTCGATGTCGGCGCGCAGCGCCGCGCGTTCGGCGTCGGCGTCGGCGAGCGCGGCCGCGCGGTCGTCGCCCTCCTCGCCCTCGGCGAGCTCGTAGAGCACCGGCAGGTCGTCGAGCCGCGAGCGCAGCTCCTCGACACGGCGCAGTTCGCCCTGGGCGTGCGAGAGCTGGCTGGTGACCTGCTGCGCGTGCTCCTGGTCGTTCCACAGCTCTGGGTCGGCGGCCTGGTGCTCGAGTTCGTCGATTCGACGGCGCAGCTCCTCCACGTCGAGGACCGTTTCCACGGTCTCGAGGGTGGTCGCGAGCTCGGCCAGGTCTGCGGAAACATCGGGATGCACGATTTCCAAGGTTACCGGCTAGCGTTCTGGGCATGACCACCGACTTCACCGCCGACCTGGACCTCGCCCTGCGCATCGCCGACGAGGCGGACGCCGTCACCCGCGCCCGCTTCGGTGCGCTGGACCTCAAGGTGAGCGACAAGCCGGACCTGACCCCGGTGTCGGACGCGGATCTCGCGGTGGAGCGACTGGTCCGCGACGTGCTGGGTGCCGAGCGGCCGGCGGACGCGGTGCTCGGCGAGGAGTTCGGCGGCGACGCGGTGTTCTCCGGCCGCCAGTGGGTGGTGGACCCGATCGACGGAACCAAGAACTTCGTGCGCGGGGTGCCGGTGTGGGCCAGCCTGATCGCGCTTCTCGACGACGGCGTGCCGGTGGTCGGCGTGGTCAGCGCCCCGGCCCTGAACCGCCGGTGGTGGGCGGTCGCGGGACAGGGCGCGTGGACGTCCTTCGAGGGCGGGGCGCCGCGCCGGATCGCGGTGTCGGAGGTGACCCGCCCGGAGTCGGCGTCGCTGAGTTTCTCGAGCCTGTCGGGCTGGCGCGACCGCGGCCTGCGCGACGAGTTCATCGCCCTGACCGACGAGGTGTGGCGGGTCCGCGCGTACGGCGACTTCTTCTCCTACTGTCTGCTCGCGGAGGGCGCCCTGGACATCGCGCTCGAGCCGGAGGTCTCGCTGTGGGACCTGGCCGCGCTCGATGTGCTGATCCGCGAGGCCGGGGGCCGGTTCACCAACGTCGAGGGCGTGGACGGCCCGCACGGCGGCAGCGCCGTCGCGACCAATTCGGCCCTGCACGACGACGTGCTCGCGAGGTTGCGTCCGGCTCACTGACCTGCGTCGGCGCGGTCGCCGGAAGCTTCTTACTCCGTAGTAGACACTCTTCTTACTCCAGAGTAAGGTTGGTGGGGTCCGATCCCCTCGAGAGACTTCTGGTGATCATGAGCAAGCAAGACAGTGTGGCCCGGACCCCCCGACGCGATACGTCTGCGGTCGGCCTGAACCCGGTGAAGCGGGACGTCATGGGCGCCGCGATGCGCGTGCTCACGCGAATCACCGGTTCGGAGCTGGCGGATCGCTACAACTTCCGTCAGACCATCGACCGGGCCACGTACCAGTCCACCAAGACCGGCTTCAAGACGCTCGGTGCCGCCACCCGCGCGTTCAAGAAGGTCTCCGGCGGCGGTGCGCCGCAGCGCCTCGACGCACCGAAGAGAAGCGACTTCTTCGATCTGACCCCCACCGACGATCAGCAGATGATCGTCGAGACCGTCCAGGAATTCGCGGCCGAGATCCTCCGGCCCGCGGCCCACGACGCCGACGAGGCCGCAGCGGCGCCCGCCGACCTGCTCGCCCGCGCCGCCGAGCTCGGCATCACCCTCGTCAACGTCCCCGAGGCGTTCGACGGCGCCGCCACCGAGCGCGGCACCGTCACCAACGCACTCGTCGCCGAAGCACTCGCGCACGGCGACATGGGCCTGGCGCTGCCGATCCTGGCGCCCAGCGGCGTCGCCGTCGCGCTCACCCAGTGGGGCAGCGACGAGCAGCAGAAGACCTACCTGCCCGCCTTCGCGAGCGACGACGTGCCGCAGGCCTCCGTGGTGATCGCCGAGCCGCACGCCCTGTTCGATCCGTTCGCCCTGCAGACCAAGGCAGTGCGCTCCCCCAGCGGCTACCGCCTCAACGGCGTCAAGTCGTTCGTCCCGGCCGCGGGCAGCGCCGAGCTCTTCGTCGTCGCCGCCGAACTCGACGGCCGCCCGGCCCTGTTCATCGTCGAGGCCAAGAGCAAGGGCGTCGTCGTCGAGGCCGATCCCAGCATGGGCCTGCGTGCCGCCGGCCTCGGCCGGCTGCACCTGAACGACGTCGCGGTACCGCAGTCGGCGTTGCTCGGCTCGGACGGAACCGATTCGCTCGACACCGCCGCTGCGGACCTGCGTGCCGAGCAGTACGCCGACGCCGTGCGTCTGGCCCGTCTGGGCTGGGCCTCGCTCGCGATGGGCACCGGCCAGGCCGTGCTCGACTACGTGATCCCCTACGTCAACGAGCGCCAGGCGTTCGGTGAGCCGATCAGCCACCGTCAGGCGGTGGCCTTCATGGTCGCCAACATCAAGATCGAGCTCGACGGCATCCGTCTCGTCACCCTGCGCGGCGCCTCCCGCGCGGAACAGGGCCTGTCGTTCGCCCGCGAGGCCGCGCTGGCCCGCAAGCTCGCGACCGACAAGGGCATGCAGATCGGCCTCGACGGCGTGCAGTTGCTCGGCGGCCACGGTTTCACCAAGGAACATCCCGTCGAACGCTGGTACCGCGACCTGCGTGCCGTCGGCGTCGCCGAGGGCATCGTCCTCATCTGAGCGGTCCGACCCGAACAAGGAATCTGTAGATGATCAATCTCGAACTTCCGAAGAAGCTCAAGGCCTCTGCGAATCAGGCCCATCAGGTCGCCGCGCAGATCTTCCGCCCGGTCTCCCGCAAGTACGACCTCGCCGAGCACGTCTACCCGGTCGAGCTCGACACGATGGCCGCGATGGTCGAGGGGCTCAACGACTCCGGGCAGGGTGCGGCCGGCGCCGCGCTCGGGCGCGACGCGAAGAAGCAGGACGCCAAGGGCGGCAACGCCAACGGCGGCAACATGGCCGGACTGCTCAACGTCATCGAAACCTGCTGGGGCGATGTCGGACTGACCTTGTCCATCCCCTACCAGGGCCTGGGCAACTCGGCGATCGCCGCGGTCGCCACCGACGAACAGCTCGAACGGTTCGGCAAGGTGTGGGCCTCGATGGCGATCACCGAACCGAGTTTCGGCTCCGACTCGGCGGCCGTGACCACCACCGCCGTGCTCGACGGCGACGAGTGGGTCCTCAACGGCGAGAAGATCTTCGTCACGGCCGGTGAGCGTTCGACGCACGTCGTCGTCTGGGCCAGCGTGGACCGATCCAAGGGTCGCGCGGCGATCAAGTCGTTCGTGGTGCCGCGCGACGCACCGGGACTGAGCGTCGCCCGGCTCGAGCACAAGCTCGGCATCCGGGCATCCGACACCGCGGTCCTGGTTCTGCAGGACTGCCGAATCCCCAAGGACAACATCCTCGGTTCCCCCGAGGTGAACGTCGAACAAGGCTTCGCGGGCGTCATGCAGACCTTCGACAACACCCGGCCGATCGTGGCCGGTATGGCGATCGGCCTGGGACGGGCCGTGCTCGAGGAACTGCGCGCGATCCTGTCCGAGGCCGGGATCGAGGTGTCCTACGACATCCCGGCGAACAACCAGCACGCCGCGGCCGCCGAATTCCTGGCGCTCGAGGCGGATTGGGAAGCGTCCTACCTGCTCGCGCTGCGCGCCACGTGGATGGCCGACAACAAGAAGCCGAACTCGCTCGAGGCGTCCATCTCGAAGGCGAAGGCCGGACGCACCGGGACCGCGGTGTCGCTCAAGGCCGTCGAACTCGCCGGCACCTACGGCTACTCGGAGCGGCCGCTGCTCGAGAAGTGGGCACGCGACTCGAAGATTCTCGACATCTTCGAAGGCACCCAGCAGATCCAGCAGCTCATCGTCGCGCGACGCCTGCTCGGCAAGTCGTCCTCCGAACTCAAGTAAGCGGGTCGAACGCGAGAAACCGGTCCGGGGCGCCACGGCGGCCCGGACCGGTTTCCGTGCGACCTCGGGTGGCTCACGAGTCGAACCGGAAGGATTCGAGAACCCGCGGATCGCCGGTGGGAGCGTGGGTGAGGCACCAGGTGTCGAAGTCCTCACGGCGGAAACGGGATTCGGTGGGGACCAGGCGTATCTGAGGCCTCTCCGGGTCCATCCACCACACGAGGAAGTCCGTGACGGTCCCCTCTGCGGGCCAGCTGCCGGTGTCGTCGGGAAGCAACAGAACGTCGACGAATCCGCCGACGGGAAGACCGAGGTCTACGAAGATGCCGATCGCGCCCGGCCGTGGGATCAGTGCGACGGTTCCGGACAATCGCTGCCCCGGAACGAGGTTGGCACGCACTCGATCCCAGTCGTCAGGGTCGGAGCCCGGAAGACTCCAGCCGTAGGGAGGGTGCGGTCGATTCTCGTCGGGCTGTTCGGGCATGCCGACGAACCTACCGGCGATGGAGCGAAAGATGCCGCCGTGATCAGAATCGCGGTTCCGGCTTCGACGTGGCGGTCCGGACGACGACAGCCGACACCGCTGCCACGACGGCGGCAACGGCCGCGGCCACCGCGGCAGGTGTGGACTGCCAGCCGTCGGAGTCGATGCGCGCCAGCGCGATCCACAACAGCCCCCAGACGATCGCGGCCGTGACCGCGAGCCGCCCGCGTCCGACAACGGCCAGGAACACCGACACCACAGCCACCAGCGCGAGGACGATCACCGCCCACGTGTCCGCTCCCAGACCCAGCGGGTCGAGGCGGTCGGCCTGCAGCGCGGCGGCGATGTTCGCCCCCGTCGCGACCGCCACCCAGCCCAGATACACGAACATGGTGCCGTCGACCACCACTGCCTCGAGCCGGGACTCCGGCCGGGTTGCCGTGAGCAATACGAAAACCCTGGCCAGAACCCCGAGCAGCGCCGCGATGACCACGACGCTGAGCCACACCAGATCGACCTGGACGGCCAGGATCCATGCGGCATTGAGCAGCATCGACGCGGCGATCCACCACCCTGACTGTCGCTGACGCGGATTCGCGCGCTGCTGCGGCAGCGCCTGCCACACTGCGAGCGCGATCAACCCGACGTAGATGAGCGTCCAGATCGAGAAGGCGGCGCCGCCGGGCGCGACGGCCGTCGCATCAGCCGACAATGCTCCTCCCGCCGCCTCCGAGATCGGGGTTCCGGCAACCGCTCCCGAGCCGGGGAACGAACAGAGCACCGCGACGACCGCACTCAGTGCGACAACCGTCGTGCGGATCGAGTCGGTGGGCGAAGTCGTGCCGACGTGGGGCGTCATGCGATGCAGATGCCCGTCCTGGCCGTTCACGAAACCCCGAAGGGTGGTCAGAGGCGCGCCGCCAGCTCGGCGACCAGGTCGCCGCGGTCCCCGACCACGACATCGGACAGTCCCAGCCAGGTCGCCATCTCCCGCAGCTCGACGGCGAGGGATTCGGCGACCTCCCCGGCGTCGCGACCCGGTTCGACGAACGCGCCCGGCACGCGCAGGGCGTCGGCTCCGCGGTCGGCTTTGAGGTCGACCCGCCCCACGAGGTCACCGTTCTGCAGGAACGGGAAGACGTAGTAGCCGTGCACGCGTTTGTGGGCGGGCGTGTAGATCTCGATGCGGTACCGGAAGCCGAAGAGCCGCTCGGTGCGCGGCCGGCAGAAGACGAGCGGATCGAAGGGGCAGAGCAGCGCCGTGCCGTGCGCGCGTCGCGGGATCCGGGCGGCGGCATCCAGGTAGGCAGAATCGGACCAGCCGCGCACGGTCACGGGTACGAGCGCGCCCTCGTCGACGAGATCGGCCAGGGCCGCCGCCGTCTGCTCGGCCGAGAGCCGGTAGTAGTCGCGCAGATCCGCGGCGGTGGCCACCCCCAGCGACCGTGCCGCACGACGAACGAGCTCGCGGATCGCGTCGCGCTCGTCGATCTCCACGCCGATCACGTCGTCCGGGAGGACACGTTCGGCCAAGTCGTAGTGCCGGGTGAAGCCGACCCGCCGGTCGACCGACAACGCGCCGGAGGCGAAGAGCTGTTCGCAGATCACCTTCGTCTCGGTGCGTCCCCACCACGGCCCGCCGCGGCCCTGCGGCGTGATCCGCAGGTGCCGTTCGATGTCCCCGGCGGTGGCGGCACCGACCTCCCTGACGACGTCGAGCACATCCCTGCCCAGCATGGGATTCTGCTCCACCACACGTCGTTCCCCGGCCCAGCGGCCGTGGGAGTAGCGGTTCATGCGCCACCGCATCAGCGGCCAGTCGTCGACGGGGATCAGCGCGGCCTCGTGCGCCCAGTATTCGACGAGGGCGCGCGGCGACCGGCTCGTGTTCTGCCAGGCGGCGGTGTCGAGGAGTTCGCGGTCGTAACCACCGATCCGGCTGAACACCGGCATGTAGTGCGCGCGCACGGCGACCGACACCGAGTCGAGTTGAAGCAACGACGTGCGCTGGACCGCGCGCAGCACGTGACGGCGCGTGGCACGGCCGGCCGGGCGACGGTCCGCGAAACCCTGGGCGGCGAGGACGACGCGTCGGGCCGCGTCGGCGGTCAACTCGAGCACACCTCCACCCTGTCATCGACCCCCGACATCGGAGCTTCCTCCCCTACCCGGGGCGACGGTGAGCGCAAAGGTGCCCCCATCGGCTGTGATTTGGGTCACGATGTGGGTGCATCCATCGGGCACAAGGAGGTGTCGTATGTCGGCGCAGGATCTCGTCCGGAAGGTCACCGACACCGTCGGATCGCTCATGGTCATGCAGCGCGCCGGGGTACTGTCGTTCCCCCGGGTCGACCACACGGTCTCCACGCTCCTCGCGGTGCGCAAGTACGGACCGTTCGCCGGGCCGGTGCACGCCGACGTCGCACGCGGCCTCGAGGCCATCGCGATCATCGACGAACGTGGCGCGGTCAGTTACCGGAACCTCGAAGGCATGTCCAACGCGCTGGTGCGGGCCTGGCAGGCCGACGGCATCCGCCCCGGCACCGTGCTGGGTGTGATGGCACGCAACCACCGCGGCCTGGTCCTGACGATGCTCGCGTCGGCGAAGCTCGGCACGAAACTCGTGCTGATGAACACCGGACTCGCACCCCGCCAGCTCGCCGACATCGCGGCCCGCGAGAACGTCGAGACGTTCGTGTTCGACTCCGAGTTCGCCGCCGCGGCCGCTGCCCTGCCCGAGGGCACCCGCACCTATCTGTCGTGGCAGGACGAGCTGGTTCCCGGCGCACCGGCCATCGACTCGCTGCTCTACAAGTTCGATCGGTCGCCGGTCCCCGCGCCGTCGGAGCCGGGCGGATTCGTGCTGCTCACCAGCGGTACCACCGGCACCCCGAAGGGCGCGCCACGCGGCCGGACCTCGCCGTTCACATCCGCCCAGTTCCTCGACCGGGTTCCGTTGCGTCGTGGCCAGAGGATGCTCATGGCCGCGCCCGCCTTCCACGGCACCGGCGTCTCCCAGATGGCGATGGCCCTGGCGCTGGGGCAGACGGTGATCATGGCGCGCCGGTTCGATCCGCTCGAAACCCTGCGGCTCATCGAGGGCGAACGGGCGAACGTGCTGGTCGTCGTGCCCACGATGCTGCAGCGCATCCTCGACCTCGGCATCGGGAAGATCGCGGAGTTCGACACCTCGAGCCTGAAGATCATCTTCGCTGCCGGGTCGGCCCTGTCCCCCGATCTGTGCCGGCGCACCCGCGAGGCGTTCGGCGACGTCCTGCACAACCTCTACGGGTCGACCGAGTGCGCGGTCGCGACGGTCGCGACCCCCGAGGACCTGCGGCGCGCGCCCGGAACCGCCGGCCGCCCACCCGTGTCGTGCCGGGTGGAGATCCTCGACGACGCGGGTAACCCCGTCACCGAACCCGGCGTGTCCGGCCGCATCTTCGCCGCCAGCGGACTGAGCTTCGAGGGCTACACGGACGGGCGGGACAAGGAACGCATCCGCGGTCTGCTCTCGACCGGCGACGTCGGTCACTGGGACGCCGACGGCTATCTGTTCGTCGACGGCCGCGACGACGACATGATCATCTCCGGCGGGGAGAACGTGTATCCGCTGGAGGTGGAGAACCTGCTGGTCGAACGCGACGACGTGCTCGACGCGGCGGTAGTAGGGGTGGAGGATCCCGAGTTCGGCGCCCGCCTGCGGGCGTTCGTGGTCCCCACACCCACAGCAGCCCGCGACCCCGAGGAGATCAAGGCGTACGTGAAGGCGAATCTGGCGCGCTACAAGGTGCCGCGCGATGTGATCTTCCTCGAGGAACTTCCCCGCAACACGACGGGCAAGCTGCTCCGCCGCGTGCTCGTCGACATGGAGATCTGACCGGTCCCCTCCGAGCGAATGTATCGCTCGGCTCCTTCAACCGAGCGAACGGTACATTCGCTCGGAAAAATTGGGCGGACGCGGGCAAAAGGAAAGGCCGGCATCCGAATTCGGATGCCGGCCTTCCGGTGGTAGCGGGGACAGGATTTGAACCTGCGACCTCTGGGTTATGAGCCCAGCGAGCTACCGAGCTGCTCCACCCCGCGTTGCAGAAACGAAGTTACACGAGCGTTCGAACCGAAGGCAAATCGCCTGCACCGCCACCTCCAGGGGACGGCACCCGCCGGCTCGCCGAACCGAAAATCGGCGTCCGCCACCCGAGACAACAGGCGAAAACTGGTGACCCGGACCACATTCCACGCATGATTCATTTCACATAACGGGCGTGTAACAGAACGGGTGGCTGACCGTTATTTTCGACCGTCGACCTGGGGAAATGCCGGTCGACGGTCTCACCAGTTGGACACGCGTCCGCCGAATCGGGTGGGTATACGCCGACGCGACCGCTCTGTACGGTCGGTCCCGGCCCGAAACCACCGGGCCAACACCGGACTGCCGCTGCTGACACCCTGCCCCGCAGGATCCGGTGCCTACGAATCCTTCGAGGGGCAGGGACGCGGCCACGACACGCGCCCGCTCCCGATCGACGCCGAATCCGGTGTGACGAGGATGCCAGGGCCCGCCGCCGTCAGCGAGCGCGGAGAGGATCCACCCGCATGACCACTCTGTTCAGCAAGCGCGGCCTGGGCATGGCCGTCGTCACCGGCGCCCTCGTCGCCCTCCCCGTCGGCCTGGCCACCGGCACCGCCTCCGCAGCGACCCACAACTGGGACGGCGTCGCGCAGTGCGAGAGCGGCGGAAACTGGGCCATCAACACCGGTAACGGCTACTACGGCGGCCTCCAGTTCTCGCAGAGCACCTGGACCGCCAACGGCGGCACCGGCAGCCCGCACACCGCGTCGAAGGAAGAGCAGATCCGCGTCGCCGAGAACACCCTGCAGTCCCAGGGTCCCGGTGCGTGGCCGGTGTGCGGTCAGTACCTGACCACCGAGTCCGCGCCCGCGCCCGCTCCGGCGGCACCCGCCCCGGCGCCGGCCCCGGCTGCTCCGGTCGCGCCCGCGGCCCCCGTGCCCGGCGACCAGGTGCAGCAGGCCATCGACGCCGCACGCGTCCTCGCCGAGCAGAACGGTCTCGGCGCCCAGTTCCAGCAGCTGATCGACGTCGCCGGCCGCTGACCGAACGCAACGAAGCCGGGCCCCGCACTGAGTGCGGGGCCCGGCTTCGTGGTTGAACCTACCGATCAGCCGCCGGTCGCCTGGTAGGCGTCGACCGCCCGCTGGACCCGTTCCAGGGCCCGGCCGTAGGCCGCGAAGTCACCGCTGCGCTGCGCGTTGCTCAGCTCGGTCAGCGCGGCGTCGAGTTCGTTCACGGCGGCGGCCCGGTCCGCGGGCACCGGAGCCGGCGCCGCCGGCTGCGGTGCGGGCTGCGGCACGGACCCCTGCGCCTGTTCACCGTTCGCGCCCGGCTCCGCCGGTGCGGTCGGTGCCGATTCGCCGCCCGGCGCGGTGGCGGCATTGCCGACGCCACCGCCGAACACCTGATCCAGCGCGCCCGCCAGCGTCGGGGCGTAGCCGATGCGCACGCCGCCGCCCTGTCCCGGTTCGCGATAGCTCACCAGCACCCGCGACAGCTGCGGGAACGTGGACGTACTGCCACCGGTCGAGTTGCGTTCGGTGTACATCGGCTGGACGTACAGGATGCCGCCCTCCGCGATCGGCAGGGTGAGCAGGTTGCCGTAGTGGATGCGGTTCGACCGCTCGAGCAGCGTCCGTTCCGACGCCACCCGGGTATCGGAGATCATCGCGTTCTGCGTCTGCTCGGGACCGAACGTCTGGGTGTCCGTCGGCAACTGCAGGATCGTGAACTTCCCGTAGTCCTTCGGGTCGGCGTCCACCGAGATGTACGCCGACAGGAACTGCCGGTTGTAGCCGACCATCGCCGAGGTCAGCCGGAACGACGGCGCCGCCGTCTCCTCGTCGCCGACGAGCACGTAGTACGGCGGCTGGTTGGCGTTCGTCTCGACGGTGGGATCCGACGGCACCGACCAGAACGCGTTGTTCGTGAAGAACTCACGCGGGTCGTCCACGTGGTACTTCGCGAGCATCTCGCGCTGCACCTTGAACAGGTCCTCCGGGTACCGGAAGTGCGAACGCAACTCGTCGGTGATCGCCTCCTGCGGGGTCACCGCATCCGGGAACACACCCATCCACGCCTTCAGGACCGGGTCCTGATCGTCGACCTGGTACAGGGTGACCGTTCCGTCGTACGCGTCGACGGTCGCCTTCACCGAGTTCCGGATGTACGAGACCTCCTTGCGGGGCAGCAACCGGCCGGTGTTCTGGTCGATGCTGTCCTCGACCAGACCCTCGAGGGAACTGCGCTGCGCGTACGGATAGTTGTCGAGCGTGGTGTACGCGTCGACGATCCACACGATCCGCCCGTTCACCGCTGCCGGGTAGGCGTCGCCGTCGGCGGTCAGCCACGGCGCGACCTTGGTGACACGGTCGCGGGGGTCGCGGTTGAACAGGATCTTCGAATCCTCGCCGATCGCGCCGGAGAACAGGATGTTGCGCTCGGCGTACTTCGCGGCGAACGCGAGCCGGTTGAACCAGTTCCCGATCGAGACACCACCGGAACCGTCGTAGGTGTACTTGTCGGTGTCGGTGTCGTACTCGCGCGGCCCGGAGTCGCCGGCGGCACCGACGATCGCGTAATCCGGATTCGCCTGCGCAATGACCTCACCGAAGTAGATCCGCGGCTGCTCGACCGGGATCACCTGGCTGTCGGTCTTGAGCGAGGCGAGATCGCTGACCATGTACACGGGGTAGCCGCTGTTGCTGTTGGCGGCTTCCTCCGCCGATTCGCTGGCGGCCGCGTTGACCCGGTTCGCCGGCGCGGCGACCAGGCCGTTGCCGTGCGTGTACACGGTGTGGCGGTTGATCCAGTCGGTCTGGTTGCCGGTCAGGCTCGACGGGGACAGCTCGCGGGCGGCGACGATGTAGTCCTCGACCTTCCCGTCCACGCTGTACCGGTCGATGTCGAGCGACTGCGGGAACCCGTAGAAGTTCTTGAGCTGCTGCTGCTGGGTGAACGTGCGCGGCAGCACGTTCGGGTCGAGCAGACGCGTGTTCGCGATGGTCGTCAGGTCTGCGGGCACATTGCTCGGCGACGCGGTGCCGACCCCCGGATAGTCCCGGTACTCCACCTTGTCGTCGGTGATGCCGTACGCCTCGCGGGTCGCGGCGATGTTCCGTTCGATGAACGGGGATTCCTTGTCCGCGGCGTTCGGGCGCACCGAGAACTGTTCGACGACCAGCGGATACACCGCGCCGACGAGGATCGACGAAAGCACCAGCAACGCGGTGGCCAGCGCCGGGATCCGCAGATCCCGCAACACGATCGCGGCGAAGAACGCGATCGCACAGATCACCGCGATGGCCAGCAGGATGAGCTTCGCCGGCAGCACCGCGTGGATGTCGGTGTAGCCGGGGCCGGTGAACGTGGGTTCCTTGCGGCCGCTCCACAGCAGCGTGTACCGGTCGAGCCAGTAGGCGATCGCCTTGAGCGCGACGAACACACCGGCGAGAACCGCGAGCTGGATCCGCGCGGCACGGCTGACGTTGCCGCCGCGGCCGGCGAGCCGGATACCGCCGAAGATGTAGTGGGTGACCAGGTTCGCGATGAGCGCGAGGATCACCGCGACGAACATCCAGTTCAGCAGGAACCGGTAGAACGGCAGGTCGAACGCGTAGAACCCGACGTCGAGCCCGAACTGCGGATCCACGGTGCCGAACGAGCCGCCGTTGAAGAACATCTGCACGGTGACCCAACTGGCCTGCGCGACCAGACCCGACAGCAGACCCAGCACGATCGGGATGCCGAGCCCGAACATGCGCATGCGGGTCATCACCGTGGTGCGGTATCGCGCGACCGGGTCGTTGGGACCGGCCGTGGGCACGAACACCGGCCGCGATCGATAGGCCAGCAGCATCGCCAGCCACACGACGGCGCCGACGAAGAGCGCGGTGACCACGAACAGGACGATGCGGGTCACCAGCACCTTGACGTACACGTCGCGGTACTCCACCTCACCGAACCACAGCCAGTTGGTGTATGCGTCGACGAGCCGGGGACCGAGCAACAACAAGGCCGCCACCACCAGCGCGAGGATCAGCAGAACCTTGCTGCGTTTGGACAGGGTGGGTACCCCTGATGGGGGCCTCATTCCCACGTGTCACACTCCCAACTCTTCGGCGGCGCCGATCACGCCGCAGTTGCTCGCCCCCGTGCATCGCGCGCCGCGCGCGTACACCGGTGACCGTTTCGCCCCAACTCTACGGAACGAATCGCTCCTGCCGCCGAATCGACGGACTCACGGAACCGGTCCCGTGAGCCGCGGTGATTCACCGCAGGCTCACGGTGCAAGGATAGGACGGTGAGTGAGCATCTTCCCGTCCCCTCCGAAGAAGGCCTGCGCCGCTGCGTCGGCGAGATCGTCGACTTCGTCGACGCCGACGGCTGGGGCCGTCCGCCGGTGATGTTCGCGCTGGTCCCGACCGCGCTGCTGGCTGCGGAGGAACCATCGCTCGGTGACCGGCTCGACGAGGGCAGCGAATACACCCCGATCGAACAGGACGCCTTCCCCGAGGACGTCGAGGGTGGCAGTCCCGCGCTCGACGAATTCCTGGCGACCACGAGCTGGCCGTCGTCGGTGGCCGGGTGTGTGCTGGTCCAGGAGATCGTGGTGTTGCCGCCCAGCGCAGAGTCCGATCTCGACGACGCACTCGCGCCGCGGCTGGCCGACGCGCACGCCGCGGACGAGGCGGCGCGGCTCGCGGCGCACAGTCATCCCGACCGGCGTGAGGCGCGCCTGATCGCGGGGGTGCTGCGCGACGGGCCGTCGCTGTGCCTGCTGCAGCTGCGCCCCACCGACGACGAGGATCCGTTCGCGGGCATCGAACTGCGCACCTACGAGAACCTGGCGCCGAACCTGGTCGCCGCGCTCTACGCGACGCTCGAACCCGACGAGGACTGACGTCCCGCGGTCACGCGCAGGTGGGTGCGTCGCCACCGGCGGCGACGGTCGCGAGGGCGTCGATCGCGTCGTCGAGCGACTCGACCCGGATCAGCTGCAGCCCGTCGGGGACGTCGGTGAGGGCCTCGGCGCAGTTGTCCGCGGGCACCAGGAAGTAGGTCGCGCCGTCGTCAACCGCGCCGTCGAGCTTGTGGGTGATGCCGCCGATCGGTCCGACCTTGCCGTCCGAATCGATGGTGCCGGTGCCCGCGACGGCGAGCCCGCCGTTGAGCGGGCCGGGGCTGAGCTTGTCGACGACGGCGAGGCTGAACATCAGGCCGGCCGAGGGGCCGCCGATGTCGGCGAGGTTGAAGGTGACGGTGAACGGCACCTCGGGCACCTCTTCGGTGGTGATCCCGAGGTAGCCCTTCTCCGGGTCACCCGGACGCGCCGCGACGGTGACCTGCACGTCCTCGTCCATGCCGTCGCGGCGGACCTGGACGGCCAGTTCCGTACCCGGTGCGGCCGCCCCGACGGCGCGCTGCACGCTTCCGGCCGTGGTCACCGGCTCCCCCGCGACCGCGACGATCTGGTCTCCCTCGCGGAACACGCCGGTCGCGGGCGCGTCCTCGCCGACCTGCGCGACCCGCACCGTCACCGGCAGACCGAGGTGGTGCAGCGCGGCGAGTTCGGCGCTGCGTTCGGACTGGGTGAACAGCGCCTGGTCGGCGGCACGGACGTCGTCCTTGCTGACATTCGGCGGATACACGGTCTCGCGCGGGGCGAGCGCGTACCGGTCGCTGATCCACACCGTCAGTGCCTGCGCGAGAGTCAGCTGGTCGTTGACGCCGACAGTGGTCATCCGCAGCTGACCGGTGGTCGTGTCGGGTTCGATGCCGTCGATCTGTACGACGGGCTTGCCGTCCGCCTCGCCGAGTGTGTCGAACGTCGGCCCCGGGCCGAGCGCCACGTACGGAACCTTCACGTTGGTGGCGATACCCGCCAGAGCCAGAAGGGGGACCAGCACCGCGAGCGGCGTCACGAACCGTCGATTCACCCGGTCCAGGGTAGCGGCAGCCGATGTTCGCGATCAGCGTGACCACGCAGGACCGATCGCCGTCGGACGCCTTGTACCGTTGGATACATGAGCGACACGCCTTTCGGCTTCTCGAACTCCGACGACGACCCGGACCGGAAGAAAGACGACAGCTCCGGCACCGGCGGGTCCGGATCCGAGGGCGGTGCGTCCGGCGGCTTCCCGTTCGGCTTCGGGCTGCCGGGCGGTGCGAACCCGTTCGGTGGTGGTGACCCCGGCGCCAACCCGTTCGGCGCCCAGGGCTTCGACCCCGCCCAGCTCGGCCAGATGCTCTCCCAGTTCGGCCAGATGCTCAGCGGGATGGGCAACGCGATGGGCACCGGCGGCACCGGGCCGGTGAACTACGAGGTCGCCATGAAACTGGCCCGGCAGCAGGTCGGGTCCTTCACGCCGGTCTCCTCCGGGGAAGCCGATGCGATCCGCGACGCGGCGCACCTCGCGGAACTGTGGCTCGACGGTGCGACAACGCTCCCGGCGGGCGCGACCCGCACGGTCGCGTGGACGCCGGTCGAGTGGCTCGAGAACACTCTCGACACCTGGAAGCGGCTGTGCGATCCGGTGGCCGAGCAGATCAACGGCATGTGGATCCAGGGCCTGCCCGAGGAAGCCCGGCAGATGGCCGGCCCCATGCTCGGCATGTTCGGGCAGATGGGCGGGCTCGCGTTCGGTTCCCAGCTCGGTCAGGCGCTCGGCCAGCTGTCGAAGGAGGTGCTGACCTCCACCGACATCGGCCTGCCGCTCGGCCCGGCCGGAACCGCGGCGCTGCTGCCCGAAGCGATCGACAAGTTCGGTGACGGCCTCGAACAGCCCGCGCAGGAGGTGCTGGTGTTCCTGGCCGCCCGCGAGGCGGCGCACCAGCGTCTGTACAGCCACGTGCCGTGGCTGCGGCAGCGGCTGCTCTCGACCGTCGAGGACTACGCCCGCAACATCCGCATGGATTTCTCCGCCATCGAGGATCTCGCGCAGGGCCTCGACCCGTCCGCGCTGACCGATCCGTCGAAGCTCGAGGAGATTCTCAAGCAGGGCGCCCTCGAACCGCAGACCACCCCGGAACAGAAGCAGGCGCTCGAACGGCTCGAAACACTGCTCGCGCTCGTCGAGGGCTGGGTGGAGACCGTCGTGTCCGACGCGCTCGGCGACCGGATCCCCGGGACGTCGGCGCTGAGCGAGACCCTACGTCGCCGGCGTGCGTCGGGCGGTCCCGCCGAGCAGACCTTCGCGACGCTGGTCGGCCTCGAACTGCGGCCGCGCAAGCTGCGGGAGGCCGCAACGCTGTGGCGGACCCTCACCGAACAGGCCGGTACGGACGCGCGGGACAAGGTGTGGGCCCATCCGGACCTGTTGCCCGAGTCGTCCGACCTGGACAGCCCGGCCGGATTCGTCGACCGGGTTCTCGGCGGCGACACCGGGGCGTTCGACGATCCGATCGCCCAGTTGCGGGCCGTCGAGGAACGCGAGCGCGCGGAGAAGGAGAAGGAGAAGGAGAAGGGCAACGGCGAGCAGGGCCGCGAGGCCGGTCCCGACGAATCGGCCTGACGTCCTGTTCCCGCAGGCAGCAACCGGTTTCTGCCTGTGGATAACCCGCTGATCGGGGGCGTTGCCGGACGCTGCGGCTGTCAGGCTCGACGTCATGACGTCACCTGCGCACCCGCCCGGCCCCACCCTGGACCCCTGCCTCGAACTGCTGCGCCGCCCGGACGGCACCGTCCAGCTCGGCTGGGGACCCGAGACGGGGGCCCTGCTGGCCCCACCGGAGGGCATCGACACGTTCGATCTGCTCACCGTGCTGCGGATGCTCGACGGTCGCCACCCGCGTGAGACGGTGCTTGCCCACGTCGCGGATCGCGGCATGGACGCGGCCGCGGTCGACGCGATCCTCGACGATCTCGTCGCGTGCGGGGCGCTGCGGGACCCCGCGGCGCACACCGGTCCGGCCCCCACGACGGAACCGCGCGTGCGGATCCACGGAGACGGTCCGATCGCCGATGCGGTCGCCGCACACCTGACGGTGTCGTCGGTGCGGGTGTCGCGGTCCGGTTCGTATCCGCAGACCAGCGACGTCACGACCTGGAACGTGCACTGCGTACTGCTCACCGACGATCTGACGCCGGATCCGAATCTCGTCCTGGATCTCATGCGGAACCGGATCCCGCACCTGCCGGTCCGGCTCCGGGACGGACGCGGTGTCGTCGGCCCGTTCGTGGTCCCCGGCCGGACCAGTTGCCTGCGCTGCGCGGACCTGGTCCGAACCGATCTGGATCCCGCGTGGCCGCACCTGGCGACCCAGCTGTGGGGCCGGGTCGGACGCGCCGATCCCGCCGTGGTCCTCGCGACTGCGGCGGTCGCGGTCGGGCAGATCGACGCCCTCGCGGCCGGCCGGCCGGAGAACGCGCCGATCCTGATCGACCGCACCCTCGAGGTGGACCTCGGCGCGCACCGGTTCACGACACGCCGTTGGTTCCGGCATCCGCGATGCACGTGCGCACCGATGACGGGGCCCGGTCGTGCATGATGGTGGGCGTGGCCGAGATTCCCCGTAAGAGCTCTTCCCGCACCGCCAAACTGGCGAGCATCCCGCTCGGGATCGCCGGACGCGCCGCAGTCGGTTTCGGACGCCGACTCGCCGGCGGCGACCGCGACGAGATCGACGCCGAGCTGGCCGCGAAGGCGGCCGAGCAGTTGTTCTCCGTCCTCGGCGAGCTCAAGGGCGGCGCCATGAAATTCGGGCAGGCACTGAGCGTCATGGAGGCCGCCGTCCCGGAGGAGTTCGCCGAGCCGTATCGCGAGGCACTGACCAAGCTGCAGTCCGAGGCTCCACCGCTGCCCGCGAAGGCCGTGCACCGGGTACTCGATCAGCAGCTGGGAACCCGCTGGCGCGAGCGTTTCTCCTCGTTCGACGACGTGCCGACGGCGTCGGCGAGCATCGGGCAGGTGCACCGGGCGGTGTGGTCCGACGGTCGCGACGTCGCGGTGAAGGTGCAGTATCCGGGTGCCGACGAGGCGTTGCGCGCGGATCTGCGCACGCTGCAACGATTCGCGGGTCTGTTCGGGACGGTCATGCCGGGGACCGACGTGCGTCCGGTCCTCGACGAGTTGACCGCCCGCACGGAGGAGGAACTCGACTACCGCATCGAGGCGGACAACCAGCGGGCCTTCGCCCGGGCGTTCGACGGCGACCCCCGCTTCGTGGTGCCGCACGTTGTCGCGAGCGCACCGAAAGTGGTCGTGACCGAATGGCTTTCGGCAACACCGCTGTCGGCGATCATCCAGAACGGCACCCGCGAGCAGCGCAACCGCGCGGGGGCGCTGCTCGCCGAGTTCCATTTCGCCTCGCCCGCAGTGGTCGGGCTGTTGCACAGCGATCCGCATCCCGGGAACTTCATGCTGCTCGACGACGGCCGCCTGGGCATCATCGATTTCGGGGCGACCGCGGCGATGCCCGACGGGCTGCCGCCGGTGCTGGGCCGGATGGTGCGCCTGGCCGTGGAGGAGCGGTTCGACGAGCTGACCGAACTGCTGTACTCGCATCGGTTCGTGTTGCCCGGCAAGGAGGTGACGGACCGCGAGATCGCGGACTACCTCCGGCCGTTCACCGATCCGATCCGCACCGAATCGTTCCACTTCACGCGGGCGTGGCTGCAGAAGGCCGCCGGCACGGCCACCGATTTCTCGAGCCCGCAGTTCCGCACCGCGCGGACGCTGAACCTGCCGCCGGAGTACGTGAGTGTGTTCCGGGTGCTGCTGGGCTCGGTGGGAATCTGCGCGCAGCTCGACGCGTACGCACCGTACATGCGCATCCTGTCGGAATGGTTGCCCGGTTTCACGGACGACCGGTCCGAGGTCCTCGAGTGATCCCCTGATCCCGAGGGCCCCGGACCGGGTCCGGAGTGGTCACGAATTCACGCGCACACCAACTGTTTCCGGGGGCGACCCCGGGGACGCTTGCGTGCGACGACGGTTCCGCGATCGAAGATCTCGCCGCCCCACACACCCCACGGCTCCGCGCGATCGAGTGCCGCCGCGAGGCAGCGCGTGCGGATGGGGCAGCCGGTGCACAGCGCCTTGGCCTGCTCGAGCTCGGCCGGGGTCTCGGCGAACCACAGGTCCGGGTTGTCCTGTCGGCACGGGAGTTCACGCACACGTGCCGCCCCGGTCCGGTCGATCGCGACGACGATCTCGGTCACGGTCGCGGTCGTCGTGGTGGGCACAGTTGCGGTCGGCACAAGGGCCTCCTTCTGGCTGGTTCGGATGATGTGAGCGAACCGGTGGCCGGAAAGAAGAACGGCCACGGTCCGCTGAGCGGGGTCCGTGGCCGAAACGATGGGGCTGGTTACCGGGGAATCTCCCGGAACCGGCTTCGGGCCACGGACGAGGCGGCGGCGGCGCGGCGGCGATGCGCCTGCCGTGCGGCAGCGAGCGGCGCCACGACGCGCGCGGCGGCCAGTGCTGCTGCAGCTGCCTTGAAGCCGATCATCGTGGCCACCTCCTCACATCGTTCGCGCACGAGCTCTTCCCGTGACAACATCGTCCAGCCTAGATTCGATGCCGTCGATCGCACAAGTTATTTTCTACCTGCGGTTTTGCGGTCAGAGGGTTTTGCGGTCAGAGGGTTTTGCGGTCAGAGGTCGAGAGTGTCCGCGGTGCGTTCGCCGCGCACGAGGGCCAGCACGTCCTCGCCGTACTGCTCGAGCTTCTTCGCACCGATCCCCGGGATCGCCACCAGTGATCGGGTGTCGCCCGGCCGCTGCTCGGCGATCGCGACGAGCGTGTTGTCGCTGAACACGACGTAGGCCGGCACCTTCTGCTCCTTCGAGCGTTCCCGCCGCCAGTTCTTCAAGGCCACCAGCAGGTCCTCGTCGAGGTTCGACGGGCAGGTCTCGCACCGGCCGAGCATCGTCGACGTCGACCCCATCAGCGGCTTGCCGCACACCCGGCACTGCGGCCGCTTCTTCTTCGAGGGCGGGGGTGTCGCGATGCGGGAGGCCGGCGAGTCCTCCGGGATGAGCCCGTGCAGGAACCGGGACCGGCGCCGCGTCCGGCGACCGCCCTCGCTGCGCGACAGCGCCCACGACAGGTGCAGGTGGACGCGGGCGCGGGTCACCCCGACGTACAGCAGGCGGCGTTCCTCCTCGATGCCCGCCTCGTCCGGCGGGGTGTTGCTGTCGCCGGTGACATGGCTGATGGGGAGCATGCCGTCCGTGAGTCCGACGAGGAACACGGCGTCCCATTCGAGGCCCTTGGCGGCGTGCAGCGATGCGAGGGTCACGCCCTGCACGGTCGGTGGCTGCCGAGCTTCGGCGCGTGCCGCGAGGTCGCGCAGCAATTCGTCGAGGGTGAGTTCGGGCTGGTGCTCGAGCAGTTCCTCGGTGAGCTGCACGAGCGCGGTCAGCGACGCCCAGCGTTCGCGGGCCTGCGCACCCGCCGGTTCGGTGTCGGTGAGGCCTAGCGGCACCAGGACCGCGCGGACGAGGGTGAGGAGCCCGGTGCCCCGGCCCGATTCCTCGGGCAGGTCGTCGCGATTGTGCACCTGCCGCAGCGCGTTGACGGCCTGCCGCACCTCGTCGCGCTGGAAGAACCCTTCACCGCCGCGCACCTGATACGGGATCCCTGCCTCGGTGAACGCCTGCTCGTACACCTCCGACTGCGCGTTGATCCGGTACAGCACCGCGATCTCCGCGGCGTCGACCCCGTCGCGCAGCAGCTTGGCGATCGCCTTCGCGACGGCGGTGGCCTCGGCCGGTTCGTCGTCGTACTCGGCGAAGTGCGGCTCGGGGCCGGGCGGGCGCTGCCCGATCAGCTGCAGCCGGGTGCCGGCGATGCGGCCGCGGGCCGCGCCGATCACCCGGTTGGCGAGGTCGACGACCTGCGGGGTGGAGCGGTAGTCGCGCTCGAGGCGCACGATCGTCGCATCGGGGAAGCGCCGGGTGAAGTCGAGCAGGTACTTCGGGGTGGCGCCGGTGAACGAGTAGATGGTCTGGTTGGCGTCGCCGACGACGGTGAGGTCGTCGCGGTCGCCGAGCCACGCGTCGAGGACGCGCTGCTGCAGCGGGGTGACGTCCTGGTATTCGTCCACGACGAAGCAGCGGTACCGGTCGCGGAACTCCTCGGCGACGGCGCTGTTCTCCTCGAGCGCGCTCGCGGTGTGCAGCAGCAGGTCGTCGAAGTCGAGGTACATCCCCTCCTCGCGGACCTTGAGTTTCTCGTAGATCTCGTAGACCGCTGCAACCCGGGAAGCCTCGGCAGGGGGTTCGCGGCGGACCCGCGCGACCGCGGCCGGATAGTCCTCGGGCGCGATGAGCGAGCCCTTCGCCCATTCGATCTCCGAGAGCAGGTCGCGCACCGTGTCCGTATCGGTCGCGAACTTGGCGCGGTGCGCGGCCTGGGACACGACCGCGAACTTGCGGTCGAGCAGCTGCCACGGGATGTCTCCGACGACCTGCGGCCAGAAGTAGCGCAGTTGCCGCAACGCGGCCGCGTGGAAGGTGCGGGCCTGCACCTGGGGGCCGGATCCGCCGACTCCCAGTGCACGCAGGCGGGACCGCATCTCCCCCGCCGCGCGGGCGGTGAAGGTCACCGCGAGGACTTGGCCGGCGGAGACGTGACCGGCGGACACGAGGTGCGCGATGCGCCGGGTGATGGTGCGGGTCTTGCCGGTGCCGGCGCCGGCGAGTACACATACCGGGCCTCGCGGGGCGAGTACCGCCGCCGCCTGCTCCGGGTCCAGCCCGTCCACCGCCGCATCCACTCGCATGGCCTCCATCATGGCAGTGCGTCCCGACAGCCGGTTGCCACGACTCCCTCGACGCCTGTGGCGCAGAACACATTCGGCACCCCGTCGGGAACAGATCCGCCTCGATGTGGTGTTCTCGCCAGCATGACGATCGAAACCCCCGCCCTCACGATGTACTCGACCACCTGGTGTGGCTACTGCCGCCGTCTGAAGACGCAGCTCGATGCGAACGGCATCGCGTACACCGAGATCGACATCGAGGCCGATCCGGCCGCCGCGGAGTTCGTCGGCAGCGTCAACGGGGGCAACCACGTCGTCCCGACCGTGAAGTATGCGGACGGCAGCACCGCCACCAACCCGTCGCTGGTCGAGGTCAAGGCCGCGCTCGGCCTGTAGCTTCTGTTCGTATCCGCTCGGTCGCCAGTCATCCGCCGACGCAATCGTCAGAGTGGACGACTGACGGCCGAGCGGATCCTGTAGGTCGGCGAACTCAGGCGTTCGCCCAGCCTTCGAGCATGCCGCGCGCGATCGAGATCGACCCGGGCAGCAGCAGCGGCGCGTCCTCGGGCGACGCCCAATCCCCGACCTCGAGGGCCGCGCGGACCTGTTCGCGGGTGAACCAGAACGCCTCGGCGATCTCCCCGTCCTGGAACTCGAACGGCTGGTCCGGGTCGGCGACCGCGGCGAACCCGAGCATCACCGACCGCGGGAACGGCCACGGCTGGCTGCCCAGGTAGCGGACGTCACGCACGTCGAGTCCGACCTCTTCTCGGATCTCCCGGACCACGCAGGATTCGAGGGATTCGCCGGCCTCTACGAATCCGGCGAGCACCGAGAAGCGTCGCTCCGGCCAGGTCGGTTGCCGGGCGAGGAGCACGCGGTCGCCGTCGTCGTGCACGAGACAGATGATTGCGGGGTCGGTGCGCGGGAACTCCTCGTGACCGGTGACGGTGCTGATGCGCGACCATCCCGACATCGTCGGTTCGGTCACGGATCCGTCGATCGCGCTGTACCCGGCCTGGTCGTGCCAGTTGAGCAGCGCGACTGCGCTGACCATCAGGTCCGCGTCGGCACTGTCGAGACGCTCCCCCAGCCGACGCAGGTCGGCGACCTTCCCGGTCTGCGCGAGCACGCGGACGGCCCAGATGTGCCGGTCCTCGCGCACCCCCAGGAACACCGCGCCCGGTTGCGGTTCGGGCCCGAGTTCGACGGCCTTGCCGAACACGATCTGGTCGCCGTCCACCGGCACCTGACCACGACGGTCGACGCGCAGCAGCCGGGCCTGCGCCCAGCCCGCGCGCAACGCCTCGGCGTCGGAGCGCAATTCCTCGGCACGGTCGACGACGGTGCGGGAGAGCAACGGGGTGCCGGACAGTTCGAAACGGGTCACGCCCTGCACCTTATCCGCGCCTCGCGCCGGCGGATCAGGCAGACACCCGGCGGATGTAGAGCAGTTTGTCGTTCGCCTCGACCGCATCGACCTCCGGGGCGCCGATGCGCAGCAGGCGGCCGTCGCGGACGACGCCGAGCACGATGTCGGACAGGTGCCGCGGCGATCCGCCGACCTCGCCCGGTTCGACGTCGCGCTCGGCGATCGCGAACCCGGCCTCCGGGGTCAGCAGATCCTCGATCATCTCCACGACATTCGGGGTGGTCGTCGCGATGCCGAGCAACCGTCCCGCGGTTTCCGACGAGATGACCACCGAGTCCGCGCCGGACTGGCGCAGCAGATGGGTGTTCTCGGATTCGCGGATCGCGGCGACGATCTTCGCCTTCGGCGCGATCTCGCGGGCGCTGAGTGTCACCAGCACGGCGGTGTCGTCGCGGTTCGCGGCGACGATGACCGCCGACGCGTGCTGCACCCCGGCCAGGCGCAGCACATCCGACTTCGTCGCCGACCCCTGCACCGTCACCAGCCCCTGCCCGGCCGCCGTCTCCAGCACCACCGGGTCCATGTCGACGACCACGATGTCCGACGGTGAAATGCCGTCACCGAGCATGGCGTCGACAGCAGTACGGCCCTTGGTGCCGTAGCCGATGACGACGGTGTGATTACGCACTTTGCGCCTCCAACGCTGAATCTTGAATGCCTGGCGGGAATTCTCGGTGAGCGCCGACAGGGTCGTACCGACCAGGACGATGAGGAAAAAGATCCGCAGCGGGGTGATCACCAGGACGTTGATCAGCCGCGCTTCCGGTGTAAACGGGGTGACGTCGCCGTATCCGGTCGTGGAGAGCGAGACCGTCGCGTAGTAGATGCAGTCGAGCAGGGACATCTCGTTGTCCTGCACGTCGCGGTACCCGTCGCGGTCGATGTAGACGACGAGAACCGCCAGCGCCAGTGCGGCGAGCGCGTACCCGATCCTCCGGGCGATCGCCACGCCGGGGCTCTGCTGTTCCTGCGGCACACGCAGGACGCCCACCAGCGCGAAATCCGGGCGCTCGGTGAGCTGATCGGAGCGGCTGAACCGCGCGCGCAACCTGCCGGGCATTGCGTGGACTCCACCTCTTCGTCGTAGGTTGCCCGCACCGGAACGTGCAGACATCGCGTCGCAGCCTACGCTCAGAGGGCTACCGTGGCTCACATGTCCACGCAACCGGCCCGCGCGCCCGCCCTGCGGCTCGCCGCGCTGCTGCTCGGCTCCGGAACACTGCACTTCGTTCGCCCGCAACCGTTCGATCGGATCGTGCCCAGGGCGTTGCCGGGCGAGGCCCGTGGCTACACCTACGCGTCGGGTGCGGCGGAACTGGCCGTCGGTATCGCACTGGTGGTTCCGCGCACGCGCCGGCTCGGGGGTGCCCTCGCCGCGGTGCTGTTCGTCGCGGTGTTTCCCGCCAACATTCAGATGGCCGTGTCGTGGCTGCGCAGCGACCGACTCTCGCCCGCGGCAAAGGCAGCCGCGGTCGCGCGACTGCCCTTGCAGATTCCGTTGGTCACCGAGGCCGTGACGGTGTGGCGACGCTCGCCCCGCACTCAGACGCGGGGCCGGCGGTAAGCGGCCCGCGCCCACAGCCAGCCGGCGAGGGTCAGGCCCACACACCACGCGACGGCGATCCCGGCGGTCGCCGCCTCCGGGCCGGTGCCGGCGAGGAGTCCACGGACGGTCTCGATGATCGGTGTGAAGGGCTGGTATTCGGCGAACACGCGCACCGCGGTGGGCATGGTCTCGACCGGCACGAACCCACTACCCAAGAACGGCAGGAGCAGCAGGATCATCGGGGTGTTCGACGCCGACTCGACGCTGCGCGCGGCCACGCCCATCGCGACCGACAGCGAGGTGAGCGCGAGCGCGACCAGAGCCAGGAAACCCACCAGCGCAAGCCATTCGGCAGCATCTGCGCCCGGGCGGAATCCCAGGGCGACGGCCACACCGAGCACCGCCGCGATGGCCGGCATGGTTTGCACGACGGCCGCCCCGGCATGGCCGCCGAGTACCGACACGGGTGCGACGGGCATGGTGCGCAACCGCGTGACGATGCCCCCGGTCATGTCCATCGCGACGCCGATCGCGGTGGACTGCGCGACGGCCGCCGCGGTCATCACGAGCATGGTCGGCGTGAGGTACTCGAGGTAGGCGGCACGACCCCCGGCTCCCGGTGAAACACCTTCGGCGACACCTGCTCCGAAGGCGCCACCGAAGACGAAGACGAACAGCAGCAACAGCACGACCGGCATTCCGACGACGGTCACGGTCAGCGACGGGTAGCGGACCAGGCGCAGCAGGCCGCGCCTGGTCATCGTCATCAGATCGCGGATGGCGCGGGTCAGGCCGGACGGGCCCGCCGGAACGAGCGCGGGAGCGAATGCGGTGGCGTCGGCGGCGGTCATCACGCCACCTCCTTCGTGTCGGTCGGTGCAGTCAGGGTGAGGAAGACGTCGTCGAGCGAACCGGCGTCGTGAGCGGCCTTGAGTCCGGCCGGGGTGTCGTGGGCGACGAGGCGGCCGCCGTGCAGGACGGCGACGCGGTCGGCGAGATGGTCCGCCTCGTCGAGATATTGGGTGCTCAGCAGCACACTCGTGCCGCCGTCGACCAGGGTCCGCACCTGGTCCCAGAGGTCGCGGCGGGCACGCGGATCCAGGCCCGTGGTGGGTTCGTCGAGGAAGACCACCTGCGGATCGCCGACGAGGGTCATGGCTAGGTCGAGCTTGCGCTGCATGCCGCCGGACAGCTGCTGCGCCTGCTGGCGCGCAGCCTCGGCGAGGCCGAATCGGTCGAGCAGATCCGCGATGCGGCTGAGGCTTTCGGATCGGGGCAGGTGGAACAGATCGGCCATGAGCCGCAGATTCTCGGTGGCGGTCAGCAGCGGATCGACCGCCGACAGCTGACCGGTCACCCCGATCAGCCTCCGCACGATGTCCGGTTCACGGGCGACGTCGTGGCCCAGAACCCGCGCGGTGCCGCCGTCGGCGGGAAGCAGCGTGGACAGGATCGAGACGGTCGTGGTCTTGCCGGCGCCGTTGGGCCCGAGCAGCGCCGTGACGGTACCGGCCGGCACCGTCAGGTCGAGGCCGTCGAGCACGGTCCGGTCGCCGTACTGTTTGCGGAGCCCGGCGATCTCGATCGCCGGGGCAGGGTGGGTGGACATGAACACTCCTCGCGGTGGGACCGGGTGCCCCCGGGCACCGCCGGGAGCGTCAGATGTCGAGGTCCTCGACCTCGGGTTCGGTGGCATTGACCTCCACCAGAGCGGCCAGCTCGGCGGGGACCTCCGCCCGCAGGTCCTCGAAGGTGTCGTAGACCTCGAGGATCGCGGCCGCGGGGGTTTCCCCCCACTGCTGGTCGGTCGCGAAATGCTTGCGCCAGCCGGTCAGCTGGCCGTCCTTGCCGGCGGTGTGCACGAAGCCCTTCGGCCGGGAGACGTGGACGGCGAGTTTGCCGGTGCGCGTTCGATACACGCGGTAGTGCTCGGTCCCGGTGGCGGTGGATCGGTTCCAGTCGGCCAGCAGTACTCCCTGGAACCGCTGCAGTTTCCCGGCGCCGACACCGACCCGGACGGTGATCTCCTCGAAGCCTTCCAGACGCCCTTCCTCGACCTCGACGAGGCGGTGCAGAGCCTTGGAGATCGCCGCGGAGAGATTGCCCCCGGTGAGTTCCTGGGCGCGCTGGAACACCGGCAGGTCGGCATCGGAGACGTAGATCGTCTTGTTCGGCATGAGGCCATCGTAACCATGGCACGAGTATACGTATATGTCTACGTATATCAATACCGCCGGTTTCGGCACATTCACGTCCGACGGGAATCGCCGGCCGTCGGTCACCATTCACATGTGGATCCCGTTTTCGAACGTGCCGACTTCGACGATTCGAGCCTGGCGCTCTTCCTACAGGCGCACTTGGACGACATCGCCCCCACCGCACCGGCGGAAAGTCGACACGCCCTCGATCTGTCGGAGCTCCGGAACCCGGCCGCATGCGCACCGCTCCCCACCTACGAGGACGAGGAATTGCACGCGCCCTGCTCGAGCACCTGATTCAGGAGGCCGAAGGCCGAGGGGTTACACGGCTCTCGTTGGAGACCGGCTCGATGGAATTCTTCGCACCGGCGCGTCGTCTGTATGCCGGAGCCGGTTTCGTCGAGTGTCCACCGTTCGGCGACTACCTCGACGATCCGAACAGCATCTTCATGACGCTGTCGCTCGCCCGACAATGCCGGCCGGCACCGGCGGAAGCGGACCCTGCTACGAAAGCTCCTGTGGCGCTTCGCCTTCGAGTGGCGGATCCGGTTCACCGACCGCCCCGGCCGAGCGGATCAGCTGCTCGAGCTCCCCGGCGCCCGGCAGATCGGCCGGCGCGACCGTGCGGCCGGTGCGCACGTAGTGGAACGCGGCCCGCACCCGGTCGAGCGGCAGCTCGGCGGGCCGGCCGGTGTGCCGCGCGGTACGGGCGGCCATGAGCTGCGCCCACGCGAGCCGGTAGGCGGCGAGCTGCATCGCCACCGACTTCAGCTTCTCGTCGGTCGGCTCGGCACCGGTCTTCCAGTCGATGACGGTCCAGCCGCCGTCTGGATCCTCGAACACCGCGTCGATGCGGCCGCGGATCACGGTGCCGCCGATCGACGTCTCGAACGGCACCTCCACCTCGACCGGGCTGCGCTGCGCCCACGGCGACCGCAGGAACGCCTCCTGCAACCGGTCGAAGTCGGTTTCGTCGCCGTCCTCGTCGTCGGCGCCGGGCAGTTCGTCGAGATCGAGCAACCGCGTCGCGCCGTACCGACGCTCGAGCCACGCGTGGAAGGCGGTGCCGCGGCGGGCCAGCGGGTTGGGACGGAACGGCAGCGGCCGCCGCAGCCGGGCCGCGAGGGCGTCCGGGTCGGTGGCGAGGTCGACGAGCTGACTGACCGACATCTGCGCGGGCAGCACCACCTCGGCGGCGCTCTCGGCGCGGCGTTCCCGTTCGGCGAGCAACGCGTCGACGTCGGCGGCCCACTCGTCGGGATCGTCCTCGAAGCTCGCCGGGGGTGGCGGTTCGGGTGCGTCGAGCGCCGCGAGGACCAGCGCCGCCCCGCGTTCGACGTCGGCCCGGCGGGCACCGAGCGGGTCGCGCGGCCACGGTGCCGTGCGCGGGGTCGCGGTCAGCGGGTTCTCGGTGCCGGCTTCCGGTGCGGGCGCCCAGGTCTCGATCACCCCGAGGTCCGGCTGCGCCTCCACGAGGTCGTGGAGTTCGGTCAGGAACGGCGACGGGCCCTTCGGTTCGCTTCCGGACTCGGCCCAGTGGTGGCCCGAGACGAACAGGGCCCGTTCGGTGCGGGTCAGCGCGACATAGAACAGGCGGCGGTCCTCGTCGAGCTTGCGCTGCTTGAGCGCGTCCTTGTGCGCGGAGATCGTGTTCTCGAGGACCTTGCGGTCGTAGACCTCGTCGAGGTGGAGTTGCGGGACCCCCTCCGTCGCAGTGCCGTCCGCGAAGATCTCGGAGCGGTCGCCGCGCAACTGCGGCGGTAGTTCCGTGACCGAGCCGAGCCACGTCGCCGCCGCGGTCGACGACGGGAAGACCCCGGCGCTGACGTGCGGCACGGCGACGACCTCCCATTCGAGGCCCTTGGCCGAATGCACCGTGAGAACCTGCACGCAGTTCGGGTCGACCTCCACCTCACCGGGTGCGAGGCCCTGCTCGATCTGTTCGGCGGCGGCGAGATAGGCGAGCAGCCCGGGAAGCGTGGCGTTGCCACGTCCGGCGTATCCGGCGACGACGTCGGCGAACGCGTCGAGGTGCTCGCGCCCGGTGACGCTGCCGCGGGTGTCGACACGGGCCTGCGCTTCGATACCGATGCCCAATACCCGTTCGACCTCGGCGACCAGTTCGGTCAGCGGCTGCCCGAGCCGTTCGCGCAGCGACGCCAGTTCCTTCGCGAGCGCGGTGATGCGGGCATACCCGAACTCCGAATAGTTCTGCGCTGCACCGGGATCGGAGATCGCGTCGGCGAGCCCGGCCTGTTCGGCCTGCTCGCCGGGAAGAGCGGCGTCGAGTGCGTCGTCGAGGGCCGCGGTGTCGTCGACCGCCCCGGTCACCGCGTACCGACCGCCGATCGCCAGCTCTCGGGCCCGCTGCCACAGCGCCGTCAGGTCGGCGGCACCGAGCTGCCAGCGGGCACCGGTCAGCACCCGCACCGCGGAGCTGCCGGCCATCGGGTCGGCCGCCAGCCGCAGCATCGCGATGACGTCGGCGACCTCCGGGGTGTGCAGCAGACCCCCGAGGCCGACGACCTCGACGGGAAGCCCCCGGGCCCGCAGCGCCTCCGCGATGGGCGCGGCATCGGCGTTGCGACGGACCAGCACGGCAGCGGTCGGCGGCTTGTCGCGACCGTCCGCGGTGTATTCGGCGGCGATCCGGTCGGCGATCCAGTTCCGTTCGGTCTCGATGTCGGGATGCAGCGCCAGCCGCACGTCACCGGGGTCGGCGCCCGGCCGCGGGCGCAGCGTGCTGACCTCGACGCCGCCGTATCGCAGCGGTTCGGTCACGTGGTTGGCCAGGGCCAGCGCTTCCGCGGGATTGCGCCAGCTGGTGAGCAGTTCGAGGATCGGCGCGGGCCGTCCCTGCACCGGGAAGTCGGCGGTGAACCGCGGCAGGTTGGCGGCGGAGGCACCGCGCCAACCGTAGATGGACTGCATGGGATCGCCGACCGCGGTCACGGCGAGATCCGGATCCTGGCCGCCACCGAACAACGACGACAACAGGATTCGCTGGGCGTGCCCGGTGTCCTGGTACTCGTCGAGCAGCACCACCCGGAATCGTTCGCGTTCGGTGCGGCCCACCTCCGGGTGGTCCTGCGCGACCCTCGCCGCGAGCGACATCTGGCTGCCGAAATCGAGTGCGCCCTCACGCCGCAGCGTCTCCGCAAGCCGCTGCACCAGGGGCAGCAACGCGATCCGGTCGTGCTGGGTCTCGAGGTAGCCGAGCAACGCCTTCGACGGTCCACCGCGCTGCCCCGGCCCCGCCGGCAACGTGTGGATCAGCTTGTCGAGCTCGGTGTGGGCCTCACGCAGGTCGTCGGGTTCGACGAGGTGCTCGGCGAGCTGACCGGACAGCGCGAGCACGGCCTCGGTGACGGCCGCGGGGTTGCGGTCGGTGTCGAGGTCACCGTCCCATGCGCTGACGACCCGGTACGCGATCTGCCACAGCTCGGTTTCCGACAGCAGCGTCGCCGACGGCTCGATCGGCAACAGCAACCCGTGCTCGCCGAGCAGGCGTCCCGCGTACGCGTGGTAGGTGCTCACCTCCGGTTCGCTACCGAGAATGCGGCTGCGCAGCTCACCGCTGGGGTCCAGGTCGCGCACCAGCCGCGAGCCGGCGAGTTTCGCGAGGCGCGTGCGGATGCGGGTGGTCAGCTGCTGGGCCGCCTTGCGGGTGAACGTCAGGCCCAGCACCTGTTCGGGGGCGACGAATCCGTTCGCGACCAGCCACACCACGCGCGCGGCCATCGTTTCGGTCTTGCCGGCACCGGCTCCCGCGACGACGAGGGTCGGCCCGCGGTGCGCTTCGATGACCGCGACCTGCTCGTCGGTGGGCGGGAACTTCTGCCCCACCGCGGCGGCCAGTTCGACCGCCCCGACGGTGCGCCCCCGCAGATCCCGAGGCGTGCTCATCCGCCGGTCACCTGCCTGCCTTCGTCGTGCGCGGGGCAGCTCGACATCACCGGGCAGTGCCGGCATCCGTCGTTGACCTGCGCGAGGAACTGCGGGCCGCGGGTGGCCGCCGCGGCCTCGTGGATCACCGTGCGCCAACGCTCGAGCCCCTCCGCGTCCAGCGGTGGCTGCACCCGCTGGGTGGCGCCCTCCTTGTTGTGCGGCTTGGCCACGAACACCAGCCGCGCGCCGCCGGGTTCGGACGCCGGCTGCCCCTCGATCGCCCCGGCCGCGGCCGCGACCTGATAGGCGGCGAGCTGCGCGTGGTCACGGGCGGCGTCCTTGGTCACCGGGTTCTTGGCGGTCTTGACGTCGACGACGACGGGCCGTCCGTCCGGGTCGCGTTCGAGGCGGTCGATGCGGCCGCGGAGCCGGACCCGCGGCAGGTCGTCGGACGGCGGTTCGAGGATGCCGTCGACACCGACCTCGACGCCGACCTCGGTCAGCTCGTCGCGGGTGCCGCGCAGCCACGTCGTGAACGTGTCGAGCATCGTGCGGGTCCGCTCCAGCTCGCGGCGTGCGTACCACTGGGAACCGAGATCGACCGAGTCCCAGGCACGTTCGAGGGCGCGGTCCACCTGGTCGGGTGGGATCCGTCCGGCGAGCGCCTGCACCAGGGTGTGCACGAGCGTTCCCGCGACCGCGTGGCTGTTCTGGCCGTCGGTGCCGCCGTGCCGTTCGAACATCCACCGCAGCGGACACGTGGTGAGCTGCTCGATCGTGGACGGCGACAGCGGAACCGCCTCGGTTTCGGGATCCCACAGCGGCCGGTCGGTACTGGGGTCGGCGGTGCCGTACCAACGATCCGGATGCGCGCCGCGCACCCCCGCCCGGGCGAGCCGGGCCAGTTGCGCCGCGGCCCGTCGTTGCCGTTCCGGGTCGTGCGCGGCGACCACCGGATCGCACACCACGCTGCGCAGTTCGGCGACGAGCGCCGGCAACGCGAGCACCCGGATCCGGGCCTCGTCGGGGAGCCCGTCCGGTTCGAGCGCCTCGTCGTCGGTGTCCGTGTCGTCACCGTCCCGGCCGAGCAGTTCGTCGACGAACCGCGACCGCACCAGGTCCGTATCCGCGGAGGCCGCGTCGACTGCGGTGACGAGCAGCCGACGGCGGGCGCGGCTGCACGCGACGAGGAACAACCGGCGCTCGTCGGCGAGCAGCGGCGCGGTCCGCGACAGCCGGGTGGTGCCGTCGGCTCCCCCGTCGACCCCGGAGACCGCGTCGAGGAGCGCCTCGATCCCGAGCAGGGTGCCGCGCGCCCGCAGGCTCGGCCACAGACCTTCCTGGACTCCGGCGACCGCGACGACGTCCCATTCGCGGCCGACCGCCGAGTGCGCGCTGACCACTGTGACCGCTTCGGATTCGGCGGTGGCGCGGTTGCGGACCGTGCCCGGGATCTCCTGCTCGCTGAGGTAGTCGACGAACCCGGCGATGTGGGCGCGCGGCAGCCGGTCGACGTAGTCGGCGGCGGCGTCGAACAGCGCGACGATCCCGTCGAGATCCCGGTCAGCCTGCGCCCCGGCCGGTCCGCCGCGCGCGGACGCCGCCGCCCACTTGCGTTCGAGGCCGGTGGCCTGCCATGCCTCCCAGAGCACGTCCTCGACACCGCCACCGCGGTTCATCGCGGCGCGGGCCTTGCCGAGCACCGCGAGCGCGCCCTTCAGCGGCGCCGCTTCGACCTCGGTGAGCCCGCGCATCAGGTGCGCGGTGGTCTCGGCGTCCTCCCCGTCGACGAGCAGCGCACGCAGCAGTTCCGCGGAGTCGCGGTCTCCCCCGGCGGCGAGCTCGACGCGCCGCAGGCCCCGGCGCAGTCGCCGCAGGGTCACCGGTTCGGCGCCGCCGACCGGACCGGACAGCAACGCCAGGGCTTCCTCGCCGCCGAACCGCCGGCCCGACAGCGCCCGCAGCACCAGCAGCAGGCCGGCGACGCTGTGCTGACGGGCCAGTGGCAGTTCGGAGGCCGCGGTCGTCATGGGGACACCCGCCGCGAGCAGGGCGCGGCGCAGCGGCGCGAGGACCCGCGGCACCGAGCGCACCACGATGGCCATACGCGACCAGGGCACCTCGTCGATGAGGTGTGCGCGGCGCAGGGTGTCGGCGATCAGGGCCGCTTCCTTCGCTTGCGTCGACAACACCCGCACCCGGACCCGACCGGCTTCGGCTTCACCGGCGACCGCGGCGGCCCCGCGATGCGGCTGCAGGCCCGGCAGCCGCCGCGCGATCGAATCGGTGACCGCAGCGATGTCGGCGGCCGCGCGATGGTTGGCGGCGAGGACGATGCGCCGCTCGGGATCCGCCTCGGCCAGTTCGGTGAGGAACCTGCTGTCCGCGCCGCGGAAGGTGAACACCATCTGGTCGGGGTCGCCCGCGACGGTGGCGGTGCGGGTGCCGACGCCGATGGCCTTGATCAATTGTGCCGACTGCGGATCCAGGTGCTGGGCGTCGTCGACGAGCAGGTGCCGGATGCGGCTGCGCTCGGACGCGAGCAGATCCGGGTCGGTGGCGAACGCGGCGAGGGCGGCACCGACGAGTTCGGCGGCGTCGAGTGCCGGGGCCGTGGCCTCGGGGGCTTCGAGACCGACCGCGCCGCGCAGCAGCATCACCTGCTCGTAGCGGGCCGCGAACAGGCCCGCCGCGACCCATTCGGGCCGGTCGCGTTCCTCGCCGAGCGCGACGAGGTCCTCCGGTCCGAGACCGCGTTCGTTGGCACGCAGCATCAGGTCGCGCAGCTCGACCGCGAAACCGGTCATCCCCAGCGCGGGCCGCAGCCGCTCGGGCCACATGCCGGCACCGTCGTCGATGTCGCCGCGCAGCAGTTCGCGCAGCACCGCGTCCTGCTCGGCACCGGTGATCAGCCGCGGCGGCGGATTGCCGTGCCTCGACGCCTGCAGCCGCAGCACCGCGAAGGCGTAAGAGTGCACGGTCCGGACGAGCGGCTCCCGGGTGGCGCGGGCACCGGTGACGTTCCCCTCGCGCAGCAGGCCCGCGGTGATCTCCTCGCGCACCGCCGTTGCGGCGCGCCGCGAATGGGTGAGCACCAGCACCGATTCCGGTTCGGCTCCGGCCGCGATCCGGGAGACGGCCAGGTCGACGAGCAGCGACGTCTTGCCGGTGCCGGGACCGCCGAGAATCTGCCAGGGCCGCCAGCGCGGCAGCGGCGGGGCGTCCGCGAACACCTTCCGCACGTCGTCGGGCCATTCGCGGCGCGGTGGGGCGGTGTCCGGTCGCTGCACCAGCCGCGCGGCCGGACGGCGCGTCCGGTCGGGCATGCGGGTGTCGGCTGCGGTCATGACTGTCATCCCATCAGACGGGTCCGACATTTCCGGGCCCGCCCCAGCGGCGACCGACGCGCTCGGTCCGTTCGATCACGCAACGTGCGTGGTCGGCCCCGGGCTCACGTCGCGCGCACCGACCGGGGAACGGGGACGGGTATCGCATCGAGCAACTGTCGCGTGTACTCCTCCGCCGGATCCCGGTAGACCTGCTCGACGGTGCCGGATTCGACGACCGTCCCCGACCGCATCACCACGACCCGGTCTGCGATGACCTCGATGAGCGCGAGATCGTGGCACACGAACACGTAGGCGAGTCCGAGTTCTTCCTGCAGATCACGGAGCAAATTGAGTACCTGGGCGCGAACCGACACATCGAGCGCCGCAACGGGTTCGTCGCACACGATCATCCTCGGCTCGAGGGTCAGCGCGCGGGCGATCGCGACACGCTGCAACTGGCCACCCGACAGTTCGGCGGGATATCGGCCCAGGTAGCGGGAACCGATTCCGACCCTGTCGAGCAGTTCCTCGGCGCGACGACGACGCGACTCCCGATCCATGTCGGAGTGCACGACGAGCGGTTCGACGACGGCGTCGCGCACCGTCATCCGCGGGTCCAAGGAGCTGTGCGGGTCCTGGAAGATCATCTGCATGCCGCGACGTAGTTGCCGCAGCCGGGACGGTGACGCAGCGAGAACATCCTCGCCGTCGAACACCACACTGCCCGAATCGGGTTCGATCAGACGCAGCACCATCCGGCCCACCGTCGACTTGCCCGCGCCCGATTCGCCGACGACCGCCAGGCACTCGCCGGCTTCGAGGGTGAACGAGACGTCCGCGACCGCGTGGGTCCATCCGGTGCGGCGCCCCAGCAGGTCCCGTCCGGTGGGAAACGACTTGGTGAGGTTCCGCACTTCGAGCAGGCTCATGATTCCGTCACTCCTCGCAACTCCAGGTCTGCCACTCTCGAGCAGCGGGCCGCACGGCCCTCGGTGGTCGCGGCCAGTGGTGGGTGGGTGCGGTCGCACAGGCCCGCAACGGCGTGCCCGCAGCGGTCGTGGAAGTGGCAGCCGACCGGCCACTCCCCGGCCGGCGGGATCCGGCCTGGAATGGCGGTGAGCCGGCGGCCGGCACCGGGACGGGGAATCGACCCGAGCAACCCCGACGTGTACGGGTGCTGCGGTGCTGCGAAGACACCGTCGACGGGGCCGTCCTCGATGACCTCCCCCGCGTACATGACGACGACCCGCTCGCACAGTTCCGCGACGACACCGAGGTCGTGGGTGACGAACAGCAGCGCCACACCGGTCTGTTCCTGCAGGTCGCGCAGCAACTGCAGGATGGTGGCCTGCACGGTCACGTCGAGCGCGGTGGTGGGTTCGTCGGCGATGAGCAGCCGAGGACTGCACGCCATCACCATCGCGATCATCACGCGCTGACACATGCCCCCGCTGAACGCGTGCGGATACTCGTTCACACGGTCCGCGGCACGCGGGATCTGCACCATGTCGAGCATCTCGACGGCGCGGTCCATCGCTGATTTGCGGTCGAGACCGAGATGTCTCCGCACGGATTCGGCGATCTGGTCGCCCACGGTGTACGCCGGGTTGAGGCTGCGGATGGGCTGCTGGAAGATCATGCCCATCCCGGTGCCGCGCAACGCTCGCCACTCGGACGGCGGTGCACCCACGAGCTCATGCCCGTCGAATTGGACACTGCCACGAGCGATCCGGCCACCTGTGTCGCCGGTCAGTCCCATCACCGCAAGCGACGACACGGTCTTGCCGGATCCGGATTCGCCGACGAGTGCCACGGATTCACCTGCGGCGACATCGAAGGACACGTCCTGCACGGCAGTCACCCAGTTCTTGCGTCCCGACCGGAATTCGACGGTGAGGTCGCGGACCCGCACCAGCGGTGTCGTCGATTCCCCGGGCTTCTCGCCGAGTCGGATGAGGGTGTCAGTTTCCGGCATTGCGGCTCCTCGTCAGGGCGCGGCGTACACCGTCACCGAGGTAGGTGAAGGCAAGCACGGTCAGGAAGATCATCACACCGGGCGGCCACACCAGATAGGGCGCGAGCGCCATGTTCGAGGCAGCGGTGCTGAGCATCGCACCCCAGCTCGCGGCCGGCGGCGGAGCGCCCAGCCCCAGGAAACTCAGGCTGGCCTCGGCGGCCACCGCCGTCCCGAGCGACACGGAGATCACCAGCACGATCGGTGGCATCACGTTCGGCAGGATGTGTCGCCCGATGGTGCGGAATGTGCTGCATCCCAGCGCAACCGACGCCTCGATGTAGGTGTCTCCGCGTACGTCCATCGTCGAGGCCCGCGCCACCCGGAAGAAGCGCGGCGCCATCACCAGACCGACCGCGAGCATGGCGTTGGTGATCCCGGAGCCGAGAACCGCGACGATGGTGATCGCCAGCACCAGCGACGGCGCACTCATCAATGCGTCCATGATCCGGGTGAGAACGGTGTCGGCCCACCCGCCGCGGTATCCGGCGATCACGCCCAGCGGAAGCCCCAGGACGAGCGCGAGCGCGACCGCTTGCAGGGATGCTTGCAGCGAGATTCGGGTTCCGAAAATGATGCGGCTCAACACATCGCGACCGTAGTCGTCGGTTCCGAGGAGATGCGCCGACGACGGCGGCTGCAGGCGGTCGACGACCGCTTGGGTGTACGGATCGTAGGGCGCGAGAATCGGCGCGCAGATCGCGACGACGACGAGCAGCAGCACGAAGGCGCCGGCAACGACGGCCGCGGGCTGGTTCTTCACGAAAGCTGCTGCGCGCTGCGCGATCCCGGGAGCGGCGTCGGACGTCGTGACGGTGTCCGCGAGTGTGGTGGTCATGCGCGCACCTTCGGATTGAAGTAGCCGTACGAGATATCGACGAGCAGGTTCACCAGCACGACGACACATGTGGTGAACAGGACGAACCCGAGAAGGACCGGCACGTCGTGGTTCTGGACGCTGTTGACCGCGAGGCTGCCCATGCCCGGCATGCTGTAGATGATCTCGATGGTCACTGCACCACCGAGAACCTCGGCGACACGGAAGCCGAGCACCGTGACGACCGGGATGCACGCGTTCTTCAGGCCGTGCTTGAGGACGATGCTCGCGGGCGACAATCCCCTGGCCTTGGCGTTGAGAATGTAGTCACCGGCCATCACCTGCCCGAGCGCCGACCGCAACTGCACCGTCACTTCCGCCGCCGGCAGCAGAGCGAGCGCGATGCCGGGCAGCACCAGATGCTGGAACCACGGCACTACGCCTTCGGACAACGGCGCGTATCCGAACGCCGGGAAGATCTGGTTCGACACCGCGAACACCGACACGAGCACGAGCCCGAACCAGAACGCAGGGATCGCGATGGCGACGGATGCGACGACGTTGATCACGCGGTCGAGCAGGCCGCCGGGGCGCAACGACGCGAGCACCCCGAGCACCACGCCGATGATCACGGCCAGCACCATCGCGAATGCCACCAACGACAGCGTCGTCGCCATCCGGCGCAGCAGCAGGTCGCTCACCGACTGGTCGGACAGCAGCGACGTCCCCAGGTCACCCCGCAGAACCCCGCCCAGCCAGTCCAGGTAGCGCACGAACACGTTCTGATCGAGCATCAGCGTCGAACGCAGTTCGTCGAGCCGGTCCGGAGTGGGGTTCTCGCCGGCGAGGATCACCGCCGGATCCCCCGGCGCCAGATCGATCAACAGGAATATCAGCAACGGCACGACCAGCAGCAACGGAATCGCTGCGAGCAGGCGACGCCCGGCGTACAGCAACATCGTCTTCCTCCCGCATGTATCGGAGTGTCGACGTGGGTGGTCGGCTAGCCGACCATCCCCACGTGACGCACGTCGAAGATGCCCAGGTCGACCCACGGCATGTCGTCGAGGCCGGTGACCTTGCCGTTGGAGACGGAGGCGTTGGTCTGGTTGCAGATCGGCACGAACATCGCCTCCTTCAGCGTGAGATCCCAGATCTGCCGGTACAGCGGCGCCCGTTCGTCCGGCGTCAGCGCCGGGTCGGCAGCCTTCTCGGCGAGTTCGGCGATCTGCGGGTTGCCGTTGCCCAGGTCGTAGGGACCGGTGACGAACTGGTTGACGGTGTCGGCCGGATCGACCTTGGGGCTGAAGCTGTTCGCCACCATCGACTGGAAGTCACCGGCGATGTAGCGGGGTTCGTTCTGCACATTCGGCACGGGATTCAGTTCCGCGGTGATTCCCGCCTCCGCGAGCTGCGACTGCAGCACGTTCGCAGACTTCTCGGTGTTGGTGCCTGCCGCGAACGTCAACGTGACGGTCGGTCCGCCCGCCGCCTCGGCGAGACTGCGCGCCCTGTCCACGTCGTACTCGTACGGATACCGGTACGACTCGTCGACGGACCAACTCCCCGACGGGTACAGCTGCCGGTTCGGGGTGCACGTCCCGGAGAACAGCGCATCGATTGCTGCGGGATCGATCGCGGTCGCCACCGCCTGCCGGGCTTCCGGCTTCGCGAGGTCGCCCTGGGGCCGCATGTACAGCCCGAGCACGTTCCGGAACTTCACCTCGTCGACGTCGAACGAACCCGATGCACCGAGGTTCTGGGCTTCGACGACCTCGTTGGCCGAGCTGACCCACGTCAGGTCGGTGGCTCCGGTCTTCATGCCGTTGAGCCGGGTGCTGGCGTCGGAGATGGCCTCGAACCGGATCGATGCGACCTTGCCGGCCTCGGGATCCCAGTTCGTTCCCTCGGCGCGGACCAGCGTCAAGGATTCCTCGGGTACGTAGGAGTCGACGAGATAGGCTCCGGACCCGGCGTCGCCCGGCGCCGTCCGCAGGTCGGCTCCGGATGCGATGGCTTTGGGGCTGACCATCATCCCCACGTTCGTGGTGAACGTTCCGGGCAGCTGCACGCCGCTGCCCGGTGCGAGCATCAGACGAACCGTGTGCGCATCGACGATCTCGACGCCGGTGACGTCGGCGAGCGCCGACACGACCGTGCTGCCGGCCATGGTTTTTCCGCGTTCGATGTTCGCTGCGACGGCCGCGGCATCGAAGGGTGTGCCGTCGTGGAAAGTGACGTCGGTGCGCAGCCTCAGCTCGAGATACTTGCCGTCCGAAGCGAACTCCCACGACTCGGCAAGTGCCGGTTGCAGGTTCCCGTCACCGTCCACGACCATGAGCCGGTCGTAGACGGGCGTGATGTAGCCCCATCCGCCGTAACTGGTCTGCAGATACGGGTCGAGATTGCGGGTGGGGGCGCTGGCCGTGATGCGCAGCACCGCAGCCGGATCGAGTTCACCCGTCGGGCCACCCGCCGACGTCGAGGAGGTTCCACCGCCACCACAGGCCGCCAGGACAGCGGAAACCGAAGCTGCGACGGCGATCGTCCGCGCGGTGCGAACCCATGTGTTTTTCATCCTGTGTCCTCCTGGATATCGACAGCGGCCGAACTCGACCACGCAGTCACGCGTGTCGCGGGGAAGAATCGGCCGAGCGCGCACCCGGTAGCCGCACGATCGGACAGATTTCCGATCTCGGATACCGTAGAGATGCGCTCGAAAGTGAAGCGGCAGGAAGGTTTCCACCTCGCCTGTCACTGGGGACGACCATAGCAGCAACAGCGGCCGATTGTGCAACAGCACACACTGTCGGGATCGGGTGCGCCGCACCGTCCCTGCCACCGCCTCACGGCAGCGGCGAACGCCCGAAAGACGCACATCCCACGGATGTGCGTCTTACCGGAATGGTTGTTGTAGAACGGTTTACATCAGGTCACGCGACCGCCTTCCCGAATCTGCCGCGTTATCACGAGATGGGGCGCGACCACATCGACACGGATCCCGAGGGGACCCACCTCCGCGGAGAGTGACCGCGCGGGTCAGGCGCATCACGTGCACGCAGTCGACCTCGTGAGGGCCGTCGCACGCGTCGGCTCCGCCGGTGCCGCCGGCCACCACGGCGCGGCGGCCCACGAGCATTGCGCCCGGACTCGTGCACAGGGGATCAGACATACCTCGGATTACAACCACGCCGGAACCACATTCGAAACCACCGTTTCCGGTAGCCGGAAGTATCGGCACGCGCATGAGGCGGTTCTGTTACCCATGTGCCTACCCATGTGCCGGGAAGGAGTGGGATCGGATGGAAGGGCCAACCGGAACTCTGCAGCGTGCAGCGGTGATCCTCGATGCGCTCGAGAACGTCGGTCAGATGAACCTGTCCCAGGTCGCAGCGGCCACGGGGCTGCCACGCACATCCGTGCACCGCGCATTGGAGCAGCTCGTCGCGCTGCGTTGGGTGTCCCGCGACGGCATGGACTACCGGCTGGGCCTGCGCATGATCGTGCTGGGTGCCGCCGCCGCGCACCAGGACGAGCTACGTCGCGCCGCACTGCCCACTCTGCAGTGGCTGCATCGTGTCAGCGGCTGCGTCGTGCACCTCGGAATTCGCGACGGCACCGAAGCCGTCCATCTGGAGACGATCGGCGGTGAGTTCGCCCCGAGCGTGTGGTCCCGCATCGGCAACCGGCTGCCGCTGGCGACGTCGACTATCGGCAAGGCACTGCTCTCCGTCGACCCCGCGTCCCCGGCGGATTCACCGGAGATCACGCGGGTCCGCGAGCTGCGCATGGTCGCGGAGATGGACCGGTACGCGAAGGGGTTCGGTTGCGTGGCCGTGCCGATCGGCCGGATCGGCCGGTCCGGTTCGGCGGCGCTGTCGGTGTCCGGCCCGACGTCGCGGGTCCGTGATCGGCGGCTGCTGTCCTCGGCACAGACCGCGGCGGCGGAGATCCTGCGGCGCATCGACCCGGTCCGACTGGGCACGGCAGGCGGGTTCACCCGTAAACACAGTGACGGCGTCGACCCCGTTCCCTTGTGACGGACCGCGCCCCCTTGTGACGGACAGAGCCCGTCGTCGCTGCCGGGCACCGGCGCACCACGGCGCTCACCGGCTTCCCCGGACGTCGCTCTGCGATAGTGATCGACGTGAACACGCCTCCGTCACCGCTGCACACCCACCTGTTCGGACCTGCGGGCGGCCCGCAGATCCTGGCCCTGCACGGGTTGACCGGGCACGGCCGCCGGTGGGAACACATCGCGACCCGGCATCTGCCGGAGGCCCGGTTCGTCGCGCCGGATCTGCGCGGGCACGGCCGTTCGCCGTGGACGCCGCCGTGGAATTTCGAGACGCACGTGCAGGACCTGCTCGGAGTGCTCGACGCGCACACCACCGAACCGGTGCTCGTCGTCGGGCATTCGTTCGGCGGTGCCCTCGCGGTACATCTCGCGGCCACCGCGCCCGAGCGGGTGCGCGGGCTGCTGCTGCTGGACCCGGCGATCGGGCTGCCGCCCGACCGCATGCAGGAGATCGCCGATCTCACGGTCCGCTACCCCGACTACACCGACGCCGCGGAGGCCCGTTCCGAGAAGGTACACGGCTCGTGGGGTGACGTCGCCGAGGAACTGCTCGACGCCGAGATCGCGGAGCACCTCGTCGAGCTGGAGTCCGGGCGGGTGAACTGGCGCCTGTTCGTGCCGGCGCTGGTGACGTCCTGGAGCGAACTGGCCCGCGACTTCGTGCTCCCGCCCGCGCACATCCCGACCACGGTGGTGCGCGCGGCGAAGGTGCAGCCGCCGTACGTCACCGACGAGTTCCGCGCGGCGCTCGCCGAACGTCTCGGGGCGAACCTGACCGAACTCGAGATGGACTGCGACCACATGATCGACCAGGCACGGCCCGAGGAGACCGCTGCCCTGATCCGCAGGATGCTGTAGATGGCCGCGACCACCGACGCCCAGATCGAACGGGTCCGGGAACTGGTCGCGTCGATTCCCGCGGGCAAGGTCGCGACGTACGGCGACATCGCCGACGCCGCCGGCCTGTCGAGCCCGCGCACGGTGGGGTGGATCATGCGCACCGACAGCGCCGACCTGCCGTGGCACCGGGTGCTGCCGGCGTCCGGGAAACCGGCCGCGCATCTGGCTCACCGTCAGCTGGCGCGGCTCGCCCTGGAGGGCACACCGATCCGCGGGGACCGGGTCGATCTCGCGGCGGCCCGGCACCGGTTCTGAGTCCCGTTCATTCTTCGGCAGCGCGGTCAGGGGTGCGCCGCCGCCGGATCCGGCGGATCGCGAGGACAGCGACCACGACGACGGCCGCGACGATCACGATGCGCTGGAATCCCGACGCGTACGGCTCGATCCGCGACCAGTTGTTTCCCAGCTGGTATCCGGCCAGCACGAACACCGCATTCCAGATCGCGCTTCCGGCGGCGGTGAGAACCGCGAACCGCCACACCGGCATCCGGGTGATCCCGGCGGGAATCGAGACGAGGCTGCGGAACAGCGGGATCATCCGGCCGAAGAACACCGACTTGCCGCCGTGCCGGTGGAACCAGTCCGTCGTCCGGTCGAGATCGGCGACGTCGACCAGCGGCATCCGGTCCACGATCCGCCGGATCCGCTCCTGTCCGACCGCCCGTCCGATCGCATACAACCCCAGCGCGCCGAGCAGGGATCCGAGGGTCGTCCAGAACAGCGCCGACGCCAGCGTGAAACTGCCGAGTCCGGCCGCGAACCCCGCGAGTGGCAGGATCACCTCGCTGGGCAGCGGTGGGAAGAAGTTCTCGAGCGCGATCGCCAGGCCGGCGCCGAGGCCGCCGAGCCGATCCATCAGCGACAACGCCCATCCTGCGAGTCCGTCGGTGGGAACGTTCGATCCGGGCGGTACGGCGGCGATGACGGTCGGGCTCACCACCCCACCCTAGGCCGGTCAGTCCGGCTCGGCGGCCAGGTCTCTCAGCAGGTCCCGGGTGCGCCGCAACGAGGCGCGCGGATCGTCCCCGACCGGAAACGGTGCCGCCCACACGTCGGTCGCGCCGGCGGCGACCAGCGACCGTAACTGTGCCCGCACCGACGTCTCGTCCCCGACGACCGCGACATCGGCAGGCTCACAACAGTCGACGAGAAATCCGATACTCCGTCATACTCTCCGATTCTTCCTGCTGCCTTGCTGCGTGTCCCGGAGGAGCGGGATCGGCACGCACCGCAGGGCCGGTCACCGCGGCGGCACACACCCCGACCCGGTCGTGACGCGGACCGAACCGAATCTGTCGGTGCCCGACGATACGGTCGGAGCCGCAGTCGAGCACGACGAGATGTTCCCGGCAGGAACCGATCGACGACGACACAGGGCGGGGGTGAACGGATGAGCAACACCGCACCGATCGGCCGGCGCCCGTTCGCGTTCACCACCCGCCCGTACGCGGCGGTCGACGACAGCACCGGCGAGCAGATCGGACTCGACGACCTCGATATTCGCATCGCATGGCTGCTCGACCTGATCACCGGCGCCGAAACCGAACTGCTCACCCGACTGTGGCAGCCGAGCACCTTCGACACCCTGGCCGCCGGCCGTGACCGCGACGGCCGGGCACTGCCGAGGCACGGGCACGTCGCGGCGGCGCGTCTGGGCTGGACCCCGATCTATCCCGACGGGGTGTACGTGCCGTCGCGGGTGACGCGGGTGGTCACCGCCCACGCCACCGCGACCCTGCGGACCCTGGCGTATCGGGATGCGGCGATCGCGGCGCTGTCGGCCCGGTTCGATCCCGCTACCGGACGCATCGCCGCACCAAAGTGTGCTGCGGAGTACGTGCCGGCGGGGTTCGCGCGGGGTGTGCGCCGGCAACTGCTCGCCCGGACCCGCCGGAGCGGTGAAACGGACTCGGGGGCCGTGCAGTCCCCCCGGGTGCGGATCACCGACCTGCAAACCCCACCGCAGGTAAGTCCGATGGCCCGGCTCTCGGCCGCCGACACCCAACTCGCCCGGCTCACCGTCACCGGC